>DAOTVV010000022.1:0-10927 GCA_034436255.1 Anaerolineae bacterium | reverse complement strand
CTCAGGCCTCTTTCGGCCGCGAAGTCGGCCAGGGCCTGGGCGGCGGCGAGGCACATGCCATCGGTGATGGTGCGGGCGCGCACGTCGAGGGCGCCGCGGAAGATGGCCGGGAAACCGAGCGAGTTGTTCAGCTGATTCGGGAAATCCGACCGCCCGGTGCCGACGATGCGAGCACCGGCTGCCTTCGCCTCCCAGGGCCAAATCTCGGGCACAGGGTTGGCGCAGGGGAAAACGATGGCATCCTTGGCCATGCCGGCGATCCATTCTGGCTTGATGGTGCCAGGGCCGGGCCTGGAGAAGCCGATACAAACATCGGCATCTTTCAGAGCCTCAGCAGCGCCGCCGCGCAAGCCGGCCCTGTTGCTCTCCAGCGCCACACGCCACTTGTCGCGGTATTCGTCCTTGTGGGCGGCGATGTCATCGCGGCCAGGGTGCACGATGCCTTTGCTATCCACACATACCAGGTTGCCGATCTTGAAGCCGCTCGCTTCCATCAGGCGCAGCGTGGCTACATTGGCAGCACCGAACCCGATCATGGTGACGCGCACTTCGCTCATCTTCTTGCCGACCAGGCGCAGCGCATTGATCAAGCCGGCAAGCAGCACAGTCGCTGTGCCCTGCTGATCGTCATGCCAGACCGGGATCGTAACCTCCGGGTCGGCGCGCAACTCATCGAGGATGCGGAAGCACTTGGGCTGAGCAAAATCCTCGAGGTTGATGCCGCCGAATGAGGGCTGCAGCAGCTTGACGGTGCGGATGATCTCATCCGGATCCTTGGTGCTGATGCAGATGGGCACTGCATCCACGCCGCCGAGATACTTGAAGAGCAGGGCCTTGCCCTCCATCACCGGCAACCCAGCTTCGGGGCCGATGTCCCCCAGGCCGAGGACGCGCGTGCCGTCACTGATAACAGCGACGCGGTTGGCCTTGTTGGTGTACTCGAAGGCCAGTTCTGGGTCGGCCTGGATGGCACGACAGGGCGCAGCCACGCCCGGAGTATACCAGATGCTGAAATCGTCGAGATCGCGCACGACGCACTTCGGCGCTGTCTGCGTCTTGCCCTTGTAAAACGGGTGCAGACGCATGGCATCGGCGCTGGGCTTTTGCGCCTTTTCGAGAAGTGCTTTCACGTCCACAGGCTGTGAGTTGGCCACGAATGTACCCTCCCCTTGCATATGCGGTGCAGCCTCAGGGTCCGAGTGCCTAACTTGATCTAGGCCCAGCGCGTGCTGGCACCTTTTGCGATGCGTTAGTCCGAAGCGTAAACCTCTGGCGAGATAAAGTCGCCGTATGCTCGCTGCGCCTCGAGTAGCCGCTGTCGCTGCTGCTCGAGGATTTCGTACAACTCCGCCGGAGTCTCCAGTACCTGCTCGCGATAGACCTTCAGGCTACGTTCTATCTTGGCCAGATTCTCCGGAACTCGCAAGCTGAATTGGGCGACATAATCATCATGGCTGTAGGGCTTGCCCACTTCTCTCTCAAAGAGGGGGACAAGATCGCGGTACAACGGGACGAGCCCAGTTGGAGTGCGTATGGCGCCGACCTCGCCGTTCGCACGCTCTTCCATCCATTTGAGCCAGACGCGCTTATCCAGCTTGCTGTTGAGAAAGCGGCCCTGCTTGTCCTTGAGGAAGTAATTCACGGCGAAGATGCGTGGCGGTTTGCGCAGGCTCGCACCCATGCGCAAGTTGTCGCTGATGTAGCGCCCGATGGGGATCGAGAGGAAATCCAGGTTGGACATTGGGTTGAACTCTCTCACCCCTTCCTTGCCCAGGGTGGCTGCCGTGGTCTCGGACTCGAGGATAGCTCCTTTGGTTATTATGCCGTGGGCCCAGTCGAAGGCTTCCTCGACGGGCACGGAGGTATCTGAGTCCCGGCCACCGTAGATGATGCCGGCCACGGGAAGGCCATCCGGGTCGTCCAGGCGCGGGTCAGTGTTGCCCAGGAGGTCCAGGGAGAGGGTGAAACGCGCGTTGGGGTGCGATGGCGGGATCGGCTTGCCGCTTGAATCGGTCTTGCCCGGCCACCATTCGCCGGAGTGATTGATGCCCTTCTCCGGCGCGGGCAGGCCATCGCCGATCCAACGGGTGTGGCCGTCTGGTGTGACCAGCACGTTCGAGAAGATGATCTCGCCTGGGCTGTGCAGAGCCTGCCAGAGGATGGGGTCGTCCTCAGCGTTTACGCCCTGGATGATGCCGAAGATGCCGCGCTCGGCGTTGACGGCGCGAAGCTCGCCCCCGACATTGCGAAGGTAAGCGATGTCGTCCCCAACTATGCTCTCGCCAACGAGCATGGCGGTCGAGGTCTTGCCGCAAAGAGAAGGGTAGGCGCCGGTGAAGTAGCTGACGCGCCCGCCTCTGCCGTGCACACCAAGCAGGAACATGTGCTCGCAAAGCCAGCCTTCGCGAGAGGCTTTCTGGATGGCCAAGCGCATCGAGAGCTTCTTGAGGCCGATGCTGTTGCCACCGTACTGCGTGTTGACGCTGTATACCGTGTCGCTGGCGATGTCTATGAAGACGCGTCGCTTATCAACGTTCTTGCTTACCGCTGATTCCAGTTCGCCCGCCGAATGCACGAAGCGCCAGAACTCGGCCTTGGCGCCGAGGCGGGCAAACTCGGAGTAAGCGTGGCGGTAGAGCAGGTCCTCGTTGTGAGACACGTAAGCCGAATCGGTCAGTTGTACTGCCAGAATAGTGAAGGGCGAGCCGGTCGGGCCCAGGCTGAAGAAGCGCACATGCATGGTATGCCCGCGCATGATGCCGGCAAGCTGCTCCCTTACGTCCGCCAGGCCAGCATCGCGATCTAGAGTCTCGAAATGCGGCCCGAGCTGCATCCCTTTCGGAAGAAGCAACTTGGTGTTCTTCTTGTCGCGCGCCTGGTCGTTGTAACCGTCGAAGTGGTAGGTGTGGCCAGGAGTCGCAAGGGTTCCTTCCTCGTGATCGCGCAGGCTCAGCTGGCGGACATGTTCGAGTTCCTCCGGCGTGTCGCTGCAGACGAACACATGATCGGGCTGGCAGAGTTCCACGAACTCGGCCACGAACTCGTTGAGCCTGTCGTTGCCAAGGCGGGTGAGCTTGGCGCACTGCTCCGGTTCCAGGTGCTTGGCGAGATACTGAGAAGCATCGGCAACCATCGTGTCGTCTCCTTACACTAACTATAGGCTAAGCGGCGCGCCTTTGCCCGCGGCTCAACTGGGACATGCCTGTGCCGAGTCCCCTCGGCGCAGGACAGTAAGTAGGGAATGCGGGACGACCAAGACATCGGCGTCGGAGGTCGTCCACGTACGAGCCAGGTTGATCGCCTGGTCTAGGTCGTCGGCGGCAGTCATGTGGCAGGCAGCGACTGCTTCGGGGCAACGCGTGCCTACAAAGATGACCCTGCACTCCTGCAGCACCTTGGCGAGCATATAAGCGCGTTGCTCTCCAGCCTGACTCGCTCTGCTTCTGATGGAATCCAGGACGGCTGTGGCTGTGGGCTGCGAGCGCATCGTCTCATAGAAACGCTGTTCGCCAACCCCTTGGCCAACCCCCTCCTCGCAGGGGGCCGGGATGATGAGCACGCCACCAGGCTTGAGCACCTGCTCTGGCGCGAAATGAACATATGTCGCCGCTCGCGAAGCCTGGTAGAGATTAGCGTCCTTGGGATGGCCAACCCCGGCCACGACGATGTCGAAACGACGGTCCACTTTGCACTCATACAGGGGCCGCGCTGCCTCGACCAAGGTGCTGAAGGTGGCGGTGGGTTCGCCGGCCGCAACGGAGACGACGCGGCCGGCAGCGTCCTTAAGGACGTTGACGATGAAGCGCAAGCCCGCACGCCGGGCCGATTCCGTGATCGCCTCGTGGAACGGGTTGCCAGCTATGTTGCCGAGGCGCACGCCTGGCCTATCTATCATGGCTGGCGAATGCGTCGCGGCGATGGTGGCTTCGCCACCGGCCCCTATGGCGAGTGTCTTTCGCCCGCCCGAGAAACCAGCATACTGGTGCGGCTCGACTATGCCGGTGGCGAGCAGCAGGTCAGCGTCCGCTGCCCGTCGGTTCACTGACAGAGGAATACCATCGAATTCGCCCAGCTCGACCAACTCCGACGGCACAGTCGCACGCGAGTCTTCCACCCGGTAGCGGGAAACGATCGGGGCGCCGAGCTTGGCGATCTTCTCGTCGGGTGTGCTCGGCCGGTGCATGCCGACACCGCAGAGCAGAAGGATATCCTCAGGTCTTACCCCTGCCCTGGCTAACTCAGCCAGCATCCCACCTGCGAGCACCTCATCGGGGACGTCTCGCGTGGCATCGGTGAAGACGATGCAGACCTTCTGGCCGCGCCTGGCCATCTCTACCAGGGGAGGCGAAGCGAAAGGGTTGGCAAGGGCGCTATCTGTGGCGGCGTGCAAGTTCAGCGGTTGTCCTGTCTTGGGCACCGCGACCTGCACATGGAGCCCTGCGGGCGGCTTGAAGGCTATCTCACTTGTGCCAAAGGGCAGGATGATCTCTTCCGGCACGTTGCTGCGCTCCGCCTGAGCAATGACAAGAAGGGAGCGACTGCAAGTCGCTCCCTCCCTCGGGAACCATCAGCTTATTGAACGGTAAGTCTAACCTAGACTCAGCGACCAAGCAAGGAAAGTGAGATCGTACCTCAAACACGCCGGCACGTCGTACAAGACCCGGAACAACAGGGAGCCAGGGAATCTAGACCCTGGCTCCCCATCTATGTGGAAAGGAGGAGAAGAAGGTGTTTGGATCTCTGCTTGATTCTATGATACAGGAGCCGTGGCTACGCTTCTTGACGGAATCCCAACGATTGCTCTACAACCACTCTTCATTGTATGCGGCTAGGCCAACCACACCAGGCCCGGTGTGAACGCCAGCGACAGGAGTGAACTGGAACACTCGAAGCTCGGGACAGTCGAGCGCAGCCTGGACCTCTTGGCGAAACTGCTCCGCTTCATCTGGGGCGGCGGAATGGACGACCGCGGCCCTGACGGACGGCCCGGTGCCCACGCCCTCGCGAACTGCCTCGACAATCATCTGCAGCGCCCGACGCTTGCCGCGTGCTTTTCCCCACGCGTCTACTCTGCCGCCCCGCAGAGTGAGGACTGGCTTCAAGCTGAGCAGCGAACCAGCAAGAGCGGCGGCGCCGCCTATGCGGCCGCCCTTGCGCAGGTATTCCAGAGTCTCGACCACGAACAGAAGCTGTGTGCGATCCCGGAGAACACTCAGATCCGCCAGTATCTCGTCAAGTGTCGCCCCGGCTGCTGCTTTGCTGGCGGCGCGCTCTACCATGAAGGCCATAGGAACGGAGATCGTCTTCGAGTCGAATATGGTTATCGGCAGCTCCGGCAGGTCGTGGCGAGCGGTCTCGGCGGACGCGATGGTTCCGCTGAGCAGCGACGAGATCAGTATGGCGAGTACCTGGCTGCCATCGGCAGCGGCGCGGCGAAAGGCCTCCTCGAAATCAGCCGCGGGCGGCTGCGAGGTTGTGGGCAACTTGGGCGAGTTGGCCAGTTTGCGGTAGAACTCGTCGGGTGATAAGTCAACGCGGTCCTTGTAGATGGCATCGGGAAAAACGACGCGCAAGGGGACGACCTCGATGCCGTATTTCTCGACGACATCTTGAGCAACGTCGGCGGTGGAATCGGTGACAATGCGTACCATTCTGCCTCCAACTGCTCGCGAAAATCTCAGAACCTACATGGTAAACCCGTCAGTTCGAGAGCAGTTGCGCCCGGAAGCGGACACGGTGCAGCAGGGAAACTGGCGATAGAAGTCGTTTCAGGCCTAAGATTGGTAAATATGGCGACCACGAGTGATTTGTTTGGGGCAGCAGAGGCTCTGCTGGAGGCAGGCCGGGCCGACCAGGCCCTGGAGCTTGGTCGGCGGCTGGAGAGCATGGGCCGGGCCAGTGCACCCGAAGCGGCGGGCATCTTTGTTGATGCCGGCTACGCTATTTCCGATGCCTCCGCCATTCAGCACGGTATGGTGCTTGCCCAACGTTACCTGACAGCCACCGGCGACAAGGGCGATCGCGCGGCCAGGGCCTGGTTTGCCCTGGGCAGCGGCCATCTGAACCTGTATGCCCTGCGACACCCCGAAGCCAGTGCGGTCGCCGTCTACCTGGATGGCGACCTCAATTCCGCCAAGAATGCCTTCCGCGAAGCGCTGGCAGCCGCGCCAGAGGATGCTGCCTTTCGTGCCAGTGTCCTGGCGAGTCTTGGTGACTGCTTCGATCACAGCGGCCGTGCAATTGAGGCATTGGAGTGCTATGAGCAGGCGCTTCAGGTGCAGCCAGGCCATGCTCAGGCCATCGCCAACAAGGCTCTCGGCTTCCTGAGCTATGCCAGGCTCGCCGGTGAGCATCGTGGTACCTATCTTGCCGAGGCCTACTGGCTCTTGTCGCGCGCCCTCGAAGTTGGGGTGGACGAGGAATCGGCGACAATCCTGCGGGACTACATGCGTCAGATACGCACCCTCTTTGCTGACACGCAGGTGCTGGACCAGCCTCCTCTCTACGCAGGCTGCCACGTTGTGGCAAGTGACCCTCTCGAGCGTTTCGCGATCGAGTTCTGCCTTCAGCATCGGCTGTACTTGAGCGTCTGCACTTTCTGCCAGCGCTGCGACGCAGCGGTCGGTGACAGCGCCGTGATACGGGGCATGCCGGCCCAGCGCCAGGCGGTTGAGGGACGCGCCGGACGTGCTGCTTTCATGGGCCTGTGCGAACACATCAACCAACTCAAGCAGGACTTCGTGACCGCACGCTTCCTGCTGATACTCTCCGAGTGTGACCAGGTTGACCTCGGCTTTGCCGACTCTGGCGTTGCCATGCTCGCCACTGGCGGAGTAAACCTGCACACGATCCGGGTTCAGTTGCTAAAGGAGAGTTTCAAGTCCTTCTACGGCGTGCTGGACAAGATTGCGGCTTTCCTGAACGAGTACCTCGGGCTCGGCGCGGAAGAGACACGAGCCGATTTCCGACGTATCTGGTACGCCGACTGGAAATCGAGAACTGTGCATCCGGCCGTCTTGGCCAACGAGAACCTTAGTCTGAGCGCCTTGTTCGATATCCATCGTGACTTCGAAGACGGCCCATATCAGAGGCTGCGCTTGCTGCGCAACGCTCTCACCCACGGTTTCGTGAATATCACGGCTGATGGCGGTCAGGCTGAAAGTGACGAGCCCAGAATGTCCAGGCTCGAACTGCTTGATCGTACGTCGGAACTGTCGCGAGTTGTACGCAACGCCGTGCTTTACCTCATGGGCTTTGTGGACGACGAGGAGAATCGCAAGGCCGCAAGCCCCGAAGGTGCCGTGCCGACCCTCCCGGCTGCGTGAGGATAGCCCTTGCCAGTAATCTACGTTTTTGCTCCTGCCCCCTGTTGGTGCTAGAGTTTGGTCAAATCGTTCAATAGCGGCCATCGCCAGTGCGCCTGCACTGGTTGCTGCATCTCTCCACCTGGTCTGAGCGACGTGCGCGGAAGTACGGAAGCCAGAGGAAGCGGAGGATTGAGGCAGCACGATGGCTAACTGGGCATAGCGGTGGGGAGCGTTTTCCGCGATGCCCGCGGCATCCCCGGTGTTGGGTCTCCTACCCCCCAGCCTGCCACTTGCGCTTGAACTCCAAGCGGACCAGACCATGGTCAGCCTCCGCGTACGCAACCAATTGGCTGCCAGTGCCATTGAGCCTTCGCCTGAAGAGCGAACTCTGGCGGGCGAACGCTCGCTGATGACGCCTGGCAATCTGGCCATTTGTGGTGGTGCCAAGGAGCGGTGGCATGGTAGACACGATCGAGGTCCCAGCCGAAGTCCCGACTGATAGCAAACCAAGGCCGGCGCTGCCCGACGAGGGCCAAGAGATGACTCTCATGGAGCACCTCATGGAGCTCAGAGACCGCATCATGCGCATGGTCCTGGGCCTGGCAGTGGGGACTGTCGTCGGTTTCATCTTCTCCAAGCGAGTGTTCCTGTTTCTCATCCGGCCCCTGGGGCACAGGGCCACGGTTATCGCTCTCTCACCCACCGAGAGCATACTCATGTATTTCAAGGTGGCGCTGATGGTGGGTGTCATCCTGGCGATGCCTGTGATTGTCTGGGAGGTTGTACAGTTTGTCCTCCCGGGGCTCTACCCAAACGAGCGCAAGTATGTCTACTTTCTCGTACCTGCTGCCTCGGTGGCCTTTGCTGCCGGGGCGACTTTCGCTGCGACTCTGGCGATCCCGGCTGCTGTGAAGTACCTGAGTGGCTTCATGGCGGATATCGTAACGCCAAGCTACCAGATTGAGCGCTACCTCGATTTTGTGACCGGCCTCATGTTCTGGATCGGCGTCTGCTTTGAGACACCTCTGGTCATGTTCTTCCTGAGCCGGCTGGGCATCATCAACTATGAGAAGATGGCCAAAACGCGTAAGTATGCCATCGTAGCCTGCTCGGTCGTTGCAGCGGTGATCACGCCGACGCCAGACCCGTTCAACATGATGCTTGTGATGATCCCGCTTTGCCTGCTCTACGAGATTGGCATCCAATTGTCTCGGCTGCACTAGCGAGTGCTCTAACCATGAACTCAGCATCTGGTTCCTATGAGCTAGCAATGCCCGAAGAACAGTCGCCCTGCGAGTGTTTCTCGGTCGGCCTGGGCGGCAGACCGGCCTCCTCTGATGGCCGCTCACCGCCGAGGGTGGGCTGGCGTTGTTCCAATCGCGGAGTGTCGCGTTCGTGCGGCGAGCAAATGGTAGACGCTATAAGGAGAAGGATATGCCTGATGTTGGTGTGCCCGAACTGCTGATCATCCTCGTCATCGTGATTCTCGTATTCGGTGTCGGCAAGCTTCCTCAGATTGGTTCCGCTCTTGGCCAGAGTATCCGTGAGTTCCGGAAGGCCAGCAAGGAACTGAGTGAGGGCAGTGCCGACAGCGAGCCACAAGTGAAGGCCTCTGCGGCCAAGGAGCAAAGCGACACGGCAAGCGAATCTAAGGCTGCGTAGAAAGTGATTTCCGCTGAGCTTTGTTCGGAGCCTCACGCAGATCCCTGACCCTCCCGACGGTGTGGATCCCGGCGTAACCGCCCGGGTCCACACCATTTCCCCTCAAACGAGGGCTTGGCCTCCAGGCTTTGTCAACCTCTCAACCCGGTGCTAGACTTTCGCGATTCTGTGGCGCCATGGCCAGATGGCGGCTTAAATGCGCCTGGCCTTGGGCGGCCGCGCAGCACACAGTTGAGGGAGTGGTGATTCATGACGCCCCCGCAATCTCCTCGCCGCAGAGTCGCGATCACGGGTCTCGGCATCATAAGCCCGATCGGCAAGACGCCAGAGGAATTCTGGGCCAACCTTCTCGCCGGCAAGACCGGCATCGCTCCAGCGACTGACTGGGACCCTGCCGCCTACCCGGTGTACTTCGCTGCCAAAGTGGCCGACTTCGACCCACTGGCCTACATGGAGCGGCAACAAGCCCGACGGATGGCCCGGTTCACCCAGTTTGGGTTGGCTGCGGCACGCGAAGCGGTGAAGAACGCACGCCTGGACCCAAGCCAGGTGGACCCAGATCGCGTCGGCGTATCCTTGGGGTCGGCCGTTGCTGGCATGGGGCTGGTCGAGAGCGAAAGCGTGGTGCTGCACGCCAAGGGTCCCCTTCATGTCAACCCAATGCTCGTGCCATCAGTGATCGGCAACATGGCGGCATGCCTGGTGGCGATCGAATTGGGGCTGCACGGCCCCGTCATGTCGCCTGTCGCTGCCTGCGCGACGGGCTCTGTGGCGATCGGCGATGCTCTTGAGCGGGTAGCGCGTGGGGAATGGGATGTGGCTCTTGCCGGAGGGACCGATTCAGTCACTACCCTGCTCGCGGTGACCTCCTTCGGACGGCTGGGTGCGCTTTCGCGGCGCAATGGCGATCCCTGGCTGGCCTGCCGCCCGTTTGATGTCGAACGCGATGGCACGGTCCTTTCGGAGGGGGCGGCTGTTCTGGTCCTGGAGAGTGAGGAACATGCGCGAGAGCGGGGTGCTGATATTCTGGCCGAAGCGGCGTCCTTTGGGCAGAGTGCCGACGCCTATCACGTGGCCGCTCCCGACCCTAACGGAGCCGGTGCTGCCAAGGCGATGAGCCTTGCCCTGCACAATGCCGGACTTCAGCCGGGGGACGTTTCCTGCATTATCGCTCATGGTACCGGCACGCCACTGAACGACATCTCGGAGAGCCGCGCCATCGGCCAGGTGTTCGGCGAATTGTCGGGTGTCGTGCCGCTCACTTCAAACAAGTACGCCATTGGGCATACCCTCGGTGCGGCCGGCGCTATCTCGGCCGTGGCGGCCGTCCAGGCCATCAGGGCGGGAGTCATACCGGGCACTCTCAACTTGCGACAACGTGACCCAGAGTGTAGGGTGAATACGGTCGCTGAGAGTATTGCAGCCGATGTACAATCTGTGCTGGTTAACGCCTTTGGTTTTGGTGGCCAGAATGCATCGCTGGTCGTGCGGCGATGGGCGTGATCTGTCGGTCTGAGGAGGGGCGTGAGAGTGAGGCTGGGGCGTCCTGAAAAGCGAGTGGAGGTGCTCGGGCACGGCCCATTCGTGAGGCTTGCCGCAATTTGCCTGGCCAGTGCACTCATGGCGGCATTGCTTTGGGCGCATCCGGCCGTGGGCGAAGGCGGCACTGCCAAGATTACGTCGCCACTGTCCGGCGCCACTGTGCGCGATGTCGTCGTTATCAGTGGCACCGCTGTCCGCCCGAACTTCAGCTTCTATAAGATTGAGATCGCGGTGGAGCCGAGTGGTAACTGGACTGTGATCGGCGACCTGCATTCGAGCCAGGTCACTGACGGTGTGCTTGCACAATGGGACACGCGCACTGTGCCCGATGGCAGCTACAGTCTGCGGCTCACGGTGGTGGACACGTCGGGCAACTACGACCAGGCGACCGTGCGGCAGATCGTAGTCTCCAACGC
>DAOTVV010000021.1:0-3962 GCA_034436255.1 Anaerolineae bacterium | reverse complement strand
AGCAATGGGGTTTATATGAGAAATCATTAGAGTTCGGTTAGAACAGCCAGGATCGGGGTCCCGAGTGCAACGTACCGCCGGTCATGCCCGAGCCCTAACTCGGCAGGCCGGCGGTCGGCAGCCAGCTAAGCCCGACTCGAAGTGGACCGGCGCAAAAACGTCGGGCGCCCCATGGCCAGCTCCAGCGTCCGTTGCACTGAGAGCCAAGGGGCGTCACCGCGCCCAACTCCGCCATCGAGCTGGGGACGCGCACTCGCCGAATCGAGTTCTACCGTCCTTCATCAGGAGAGGCCAGCCGCGCCCGCGAGAGAGGGGCAGACCTCTGGCGGCCGCCTTCAAGCCCTGTCCGGATCCAGACCGGAACGGCCCAGCATCGGAAATGCCTATCGCCCAACCGCGACGATGGCCTTGAGTGGGCTCGGGCCTTGCGCATGATCTGGCTTGCATAGGCGTCGGCGAGGAAGCACCTGGGGATATAGCAGAGCACAGGTGAGTTTCCGCCGCTATCGGCGCGAACCGGCGTGCACCACGTTTGTGTGTTCGCCTGCGTCCCCCAGCCCGACCACAGCGCCCTTTCAGGTCAGCGCATGGCTTCAGGACTCACAGTCCTGCTAAAAGCGACATCGGCGGCGCCTCCGGGAGCGACCCTCTTCGCCACCGTCTCGGCACGGCTGGACCCGCCAGAAACGCGCACCAGCCAACTGCACCTCACTCCTTCGGCGGCAGCGAGCATGCGTTCGAGATCGTGGCGACCATCACCGCCTCCCCCTGGCCAGCAGCCGCGGCAAACGCATCCCGCAGCCCTGTCCAGACGGCTCCATCGTCACCCGCTACCAGCGTGCTCATCGTGCCCGGGTGCACTTCGAGTCCGCGATCGCGCCACGTCCTCACGGCAGCTTCAATGGTCGGGCCCAGCTCTGGCTGCCGCAACGGGTACAGGCTGACCTGCGCTGTCACGGTGAGACGTGCGCGCGGCAAGGGGATGCCACACAGGAAGCGCAGCACTTCCGTTCCAGCATTGGCGAACTGATGTTCCTCGCTCGGCAGCACAAGGGCGGTATCACCTGGGGCAAGCTGATACTCGCCCGCCTCGCCGCGGAGCGTAGCCTGACCGCTCAGGATGTAGACCTCATGCTCATAGGGGTGGGTATGATACGGCGTCGAGGCTCCCGGTTGTACCTCGAACAAGCGTAAAGCATAGACCGGCGCTTGATCTGCCGTCGTCCACAGCCAGCGGATGGTCACACCGGGCACGCCCTCCACCGGTTCAGCATGAACGTCCATCGCGTGTTTCACTTGCATCATTCCTGCTCCTATGTGCCATTGCGGCTTCGCGCCTCAGTCCGCCTGCGCCCCGACGCACCCGATCAATGCCGCGGATCCGATGGTGGGCCAACGCGATCAGCCGAGCTCCGCGCCGCGGTGGCGGCGCCTACTGTCGAGGATATAACCGCCCAACCACGAGCCTTCCCGGTGCAGCCGTAGCCACCCTGAGACCGTAGCCCGTGCCTGCCGGCAGGCCAACCCTTCGCCAGCAGGGCAGCGACCCAGTCCCTAGTTTCCTACTGCGCCTCGGAGAAGGCAACCGTAATGCGCTAGCACACCATCGCGCCGGTGCCGTCGTGCACTCTCACGTGCCTGGCGCCGGCCGCGACTGAGCAAGCAAGAGCAACCGTTCAAGCATCGTCGTCGGCGACTGCTGGCCGGCTGCTACGGTGTCGGCGGCAGCGACGGCGACCGCGTCGCAGAGTCAAGACATGACATCTGGCCCCTGGTGGATGGCGCAGCCGTTCATGTGCGCTACCGCGCCGGAACTGCTAGACTGCGTCCTGTCGTGCTCGCTCTCTTGGCGAGAGTGGCCTGCCTCTGTATGGCAACGGACGCCGTCCACCGATGCCCGGCGACCGGCTACGGTTTCCTGGGCTACACTTCCCATACACGCATCTGGAGATAACATGGCTGCTGGAGACGTACTGCGCGATCTTGGCAATGGCCTCATCCTGCGTAGAGCAACCATCGAGGATGCGCAGGATCTGGCCGCCTTCTACATGGAAGCGTTCCGGCAGCCGGATGAACCAGACCCAAACCCGGGTTTCCTCGCCGCTACCCACGACCACCTGCATGGTCCGCGCCCCACTTACGGACCGGATAACTTCACCATCGTCGAGGACACGGCTTCAGGTGCGATCGTCTCCTCCATCGGCCTGCTGTCACAGACCTGGACTTACGGCGGCATCGAGTTCGCAGTCGGGCGCATCGAGCCTGTGGCCACCCATGCCAAGTACCGAAGGCGCGGCCTTGTGCGCGCCCAGTTCGAGGTCGCCCATCAGTGGAGTGCGGAGCGGGGCGAACTGGCACAGGCAATCACCGGCATCCCCTATTTCTACCGCCAATTCGGCTACGAAATGACGATAGAGCTTGGGGGTGGGCGAGAAGGCAGCAAGGCTAACGTGCCGAACTTGAAGGATGGCCAGCAGGAGCCCTGCCTCATCAGGCCCGCAACGACAACAGATCTTCCGTTCATCAAGGACACGGACGAGAGAGGTTCCTCGCGCTACCTGGTCACTTGTCGCCGCGACGAGGCGCTATGGCGTCACGAGCTGTGAGGGCGAATGGAGGGCAATTTCAATGGCGTGCTTTTCCGTATCATTGAAGCGCCAAGCGGCGAAAGGCTGGGCTATTTCGCATATCATCCCCGCCCATGGCGCGGCACTCTCGGACTGAGAGCTTACGAGCTCACAGCCGGGCATTCCTGGGCGGCGGTCACGCCGACAGTGCTCCGCTACCTGAAGCAGGTGGGCGAGGCATATGCCGCCGAACATGGCGGCCAGATTGAGCCGTTCGAGCGCTTGGCCTTCCATCTGGGCACGGAGCACCCCGCTTACGCTGTGTTGGCCAGTGTTCTGCCACAGATCAACCGCCCCTATGCCTTCTACATGCGCGTGCCGGACCTTTCCGCTTTCCTGTCTCACATCGCTCCGGTGCTCGAGCAGCGCCTGGCAGCGTCGCCATTAGCTGGCCATGGCGGCGAGCTAAGGCTGAGCTTCTACCGCTCCGGTCTGCGTCTGTCATTCGAGCAGGGCAAGCTGACCCAGGTCGAAAGCTGGCAGCCGGGGCATGCCGAAGATGGCGACGCCGCCTTTCCAGACTTGACCTTCCTCAAGCTCCTATTCGGCTATCGTGACCTGACCGAAATCCGCCACGCCTTTCCCGATTGCTGGTGCCGGGACGACGTCACCGAGGCACTGCTCAGCGCCCTGTTCCCCAAGCGCCCCAGCCTGGTCTGGGCTGTTAACTGACGGTCCGAAGCACCCCGCCACCCAAGACACGGGCGCCGCGCCCGCATTGTCGGAGGCGGTTGGTGGCGTCGGTGGTGTATTCTGCCCTCTATTGCGCCTCTGTGCTATAATTGAGCTTAGTGTACTAAGTCCACTCACTTCGGCGGACGCAGTAGATGATTGAGGTCAGCAACCTCACCAAGTTCTACGGTACCACCAGTGCGATTCACGATGTTAGCTTCACTGTAGCCCGTGGCGAGGTGCTAGGGTTCCTCGGCCCAAACGCCGCCGGCAAAACCACCACCATGCGGATCCTGTCCGGGTTCATGCCCCCTTCATCAGGCACGGCCAGGGTTGCCGGGTACGACGTACTCACCGATTCCCTGCAGGTGAGGGCGCACGTCGGCTATCTGCCTGAGACGGTGCCGCTCTATGCTGAGATGACTGTAGCTTCCTACCTGCGCTTTTTCGCCCGCCTGCGCGGGGTCACCAATGTCGCCGGGCGCCTCGAGTACGTCCTCGCCGCTTGTGGGCTTGAGGAGCAGAGCGACAGCATTATCGGCCGGCTCAGCCGTGGCTACCGGCAGCGCGTCGGCATTGCCCAGGCGCTGGTGCACGACCCTGATGTGCTCATCCTGGATGAACCCACTGTCGGGCTCGACCCCCGCCAGATCACCGAAGTCC
>DAOTVV010000020.1:0-14218 GCA_034436255.1 Anaerolineae bacterium | reverse complement strand
AGAGTGGCGAGTAGAAGTTGAGCACGGGGTAGCCATAGCCGAAGCCCATGTCGGCGAAGATGCGGGGGTAGAGTACTCCCGCTCTCAGGCTGCGGTCGAGTTCAAAGAGCCGGAACAGATGGTGCAGTCCGTCGTGCGTGGCCGGCAGGGGACCCAGTAGCAGGGGCGCCATCGAGCCAAGGCTGAGAATGGCGACCAGGGCTGGTGGGAGCCAGGGCAGAGAGAGTGGACCCTGCTGACGCGGCGATCGGCTCATGAGCCGCCCTCGCATGGGCCCACTAGCATTGGCACGCCCCAGCCGGCCCAATCGGCTGTGGCATCGCCGGCCGGGCCGGGCGTGGTTTCCAGGCGCAGGTCTACCCGACGGCCCGCCCACTCCGAGAGCGGCAGCAGCCAGTCGTGCCAGGCGCGATCCGCCGGCCGAACGACGGCATCGCCAACCTCGGTCATCGTGCCCTGGCTTCCCACTAGCACGCGGAACTCGACGCCGTCGCTGCCCCACCCCCAGGACTGAGGGTCCAGTAGAGGCGATGAGACCAAGAACACGGGTGCGTCCGGCAACACCAGACTATACGTCACCGAACTGGGCGGGTGCATGAAGAGCACCGGCCGGCTCTCACCGTTGCTGGGAAGGGTGAAGGTTGACCTGGCTACGTAACAGGAGGACGCGGAGCCGGGCCGGCAGTAGGGCGTCTGTATGCTCGCCGACGGTGTCTGCACCCGAGCCTCATCTGTGATGGCCAGCAGGTCTACTTGCATGCAGAGGCCGGCTGGCCATTGGCCACTGACGTGCCAATACTCCAGGTAGGCACTGACGGCGCCGGATGCATCGCCTTCGTGCTGGCGAGCCTGACCGAGGCGCAGATAGACCTCGGCCAGGTCCGGCGCCGGGTGAGTGGCGGTCTCGTAATCACGCGCTGCTGTCGCCCAGTCGCCGCGTAGCCGTGCCAGATCGCCGCTGAGCCGGCTGCGGACGCGCGGCTCGCGGTAGTAGGCCAGTGCCCGCTGGTAGGCCTGGGCGGCGTCGTCCGTCCGGCCGAGTTGCTCGAGCGCTGCTCCTTGCGTATCCCAGGCCGGCCCGGCCAGGATGGCATCGAGACCGGCGGCCTGGGCAAAAACCGGCAGGAGTGTGCTGGCGGCTTCCAGCGCTGGCACACGGCTGCGCAAGACCAGGACGCCGTAGAAGGCCTTGTCGTCGAATGCTGGCTTCAAGGCTGCTTCGCCCGGGGCCCAGCCGGAAGGGATGAGTACGATCCAGTAGACCGATCTGGCGTTGGCGCTCGCGTCGAGCAGCGGCGGTAGGGACTGGCGCCCATAGCCAAAGCCGATAGGAGGCGCTACGGCCGTTTCGGGCCGGTAGTACCATTGCATCTCGGGCACGGCCGGTGGCAGCATGATCACCGCATCCCCGGGCCGGACACGAGAGGCGAGATAAGCGGTGGCAGCACGCCAGTCGAACTTCTGCGAGCGATAGTAGGCCTGTGCTGGGCCAGCCTCGCCGAGGATCACCAGTGCCAGCCCAGCGGCAACGGGGCCGAACTGGTAGGAGGTTGGACTAGACCGGGAACCTGCCAAACCGTGCACGGTCGTGCTTCGAGCAATGCGCAGGTGCCGAGCGAGGGCAGAGAGCCAGCCGAGCACCCCTATGAGGCCGGTCGCCACCAGAGCCACGAACATGGGGAAGAGGTAGTGAAGATACTTGCCGAGAAAGAAATGGGTGCTCGTTATGACAGTCAGTGGTGCCGCGACTGCGAACCAGAGGATGGGCAGGGCAGCGGCCAGCCCGCGCTGGCTAGCCATCAGTGCCAACCCGGCCAGGGCTAGCAGTGTCATGACCAGTGCTAACGCGGTCGCGGAAAGCCCGTAGCTGAGCCAGAGGCCGCGCAAAGCGGCGCTGGTCAGCATGGGGGAAGCACCACCAGCCTCCGTTCGCAACAAGCGGATAGCGTAGGGCAGGGAAGGTAAAGCAAACAGAAGCAGGGCGACAAGGCCGAGCAGCCAGATTCCCGCCAGCCTGCCTTGCCGGCGTTTCACCACGAGCAGGAGGAGCACGAATGCCAACTCGGCGGCGAACATGAGCACGCAAAAGAAGTGAGTGAGCAGAGCAGCACCGGTGCAGGCCGCGAAGGCCAGCGCGTAACGCCGGCAGGGCCGGCGCAACAGGGCGAGCAGAAAGGCTGCCGAAAGAGTGGCGAGCAGCCCGACCAGGGCATAGTAGCGGGCTTCTTGTGCCGCCCAGAGCTGATACGGATGCAGAGCCACCATGCCAGCAGCCAGTACTCCGGCGGACTGTCCTCCGAGTTCGCTGCCGAGGCGGTACATGGCTGCCACGGTGAGCGCGCCAGCGAAGGCGGAAGGCAGGCGGATGGCCCACTCGCTATTTCCCAGCCACGAGAACGCCCATTGCACGAGGTAGTAGAAGGGCAGGTCATTCGGATCGCCTCGCAGCGAGCGCCAGACGGCGGCGAGAGGCTGGCGCGAGATCTGTGCCGTGACGATCTCGTCTGACCAGAGGCTATTGCGCCCGAGGTGCCAGACTGCTAAAGCGAGGCCGCCGAGCGTCAAGGTCAGCGCCAGTATGGTCCACTGCCGGGCGGGCGACGAAAGCGGTTCGCGCGCCTTTCGCTCCATTCCCGGAGTGGGCGCGGCGTCCTGAGCTTGAAGCATGCCTAGGCTTGCCGGGGGCTGCCCTGACGAGCCGGGTGGCCTTCGCGCCAGAGGCGCAGCCTGAAAGCGGCGAGTTCCCGAAAAGCCCGCCAGATCACGCGAAGCTTGGCCCCAGTCGGCTTGCCCGCTATCCGAGGGAGATGAGTAACAGGCACCTGGACGATGCGGAAACCCATCCGCCTGGCCATCACCAGCCATTCGGCGCTGAAGGTTGCGCCACGGCTGCGCACCAGCGGCGCCAGAGTGGTGATGACCTCGCGGCGCATCAGCTTGAAGGCACAGTCAATATCCCGCACGGTGTAACCGAAGAGCAGTGAGACAAGGAAGTTCCAGCCCCTGGCGTAGAGCAGGCGGACCGGCGGGTCGCGGCGCGGGTTACGGTAGCCTACGATAAGGTCGGCGTCGCCGGTGTGCTCCAGAAGCAGGCCCAGTTCCTCCAGCCTGAATTGGCGGTCAGCGTCGGTGAAGAAGACCCAATCCTTGGTGGCGCTGGTCAGACCGGTGAACACCGCGGCGCCGTAGCCCCGATTGCGTTCATGCTGCACCAGGCGGACGCGCGGGTGAGTGGCGGCAAACCGCCGGACCACGCCGGCGGTATCGTCGCGGCTGCCGTCATCCACGACGATGATCTCATAGTCGTCCGACAGGGAGTCGGCCACGTGGACGGACTGCTCCAGCATCGGTTCAAGGTTAGGTGCCTCGTTGTAGGCCGGCATGGTTATGGAAAGGCTGAGCTTGCTGGCCAAGTGTCTACCTCATCCCGAACATTCGCCGCCAGTACTGGCTCCGGCGGCTGGCGTCATCGGCGCTGGAAGCTGTCTGGCCGGACCCAAGCCAGCGATCCGGAGCCGACTGGAGCCTGCCCACCAGTGCTTTCATCGTCTCCTCATCGCCGGACTCCAGCGCCGTGAGTGTCGCTTGCAGGAGGCTGATGTAGCGGCGCAGCCACTCCGCCAGGACGGACCGCTCACTCTCAGCCATGGCGGCCTCGAAACCAGCGGCGGCCAGGCTGCCAAGGGAGAGCACTTCCGCTGGCAGTGCCTGGCTCAACCCCTGCAGGTCGGCCAGGGCTGAGCTGGCGAGAAGCGTCTCCAGGGTGGCATACCCGGCCAGGGCTGGCAACTGCTGCAGTGCTGCCATGAGCCCGTCGTGTTCCTCGGCTCCCAAGAAAAGGGGCTGAGCCCGCAGAAGATCCACTACCTGGATCACGGCGGCCACAGCCTCGGGTTCGGCGTCCGCCGGCGGCGTCAAGCAGTAAACGCTTCCCTCGAAAGCATCGGCGCTAGCTCGTTCTGGCATTTGCGCCAGTGGGTGGCCGCCAACATAGTGGACGCTGCCGGGTAGATTGGCCTTTGCCAAACGGCCGAAAGGCGATTTGATCGGGGCAGTGTCGGTGACAACAGCGCCAGGGCGAAGCTCGCTGCGCAATGCGGCCAGCGTCGGGATGACCTCGGCGGCGGGAAGGGCCAAGATCACCAAGGCGGCGCCATCGCAGGCAGCGGGCAGATTCCAGTGCGTCTTGTGAACGGCGCCGGCTCTCTGCGCAGTCCGACTGGCGTCAGGGTCCCTGTCGTGACCGACAAGTTCGAGGCTGGGTGCGCCTTGTCGCAGGGCCAGGCCGATTGACTGGCCGGTCCGGCCAAGGCCGACGATGGTGACCCGCTTGCGCTGCTTCTCAGGCACGGTCGTCCGCCCAGATAAGCATCTGTAGCTCCTCGTCGCCTGCGGCTGCCCGATCGTGATGTCGGCGGATCAGCTCAGCCGAACGCTCGGAGGCGCCGGCAGCCAGTGCCAGGGAGGCGCCCTCGGCGGCATGGGTCAGATGGACGGCGAAGGGCGCCAACCAGCCGCCTCCGCGGCGAGCCGCCGGTCGCTGGCGGCCGAGCCGCCGCAGCGCCCAGGGAGCGCACGCCTCCAGCACAACGATGGCCGTGCGATGCCAGGGCGTGAAGATGGCCGCCCGCTTGCCGACATCGTGCAGGAGTGCAGCACAGATGAGGTCCCGTGACGCATAGCCACTATGCAGCAATAGCCGGGCGACGTTAATGGCGTGCTGCTGATCGGCCCGCGACTGCGTCAGGAACAGGCAGAGCTGGTCGGCTGGTAGCCATTCCTCGGCGAGGGAACGGCCGCCGCTCTGCAAGGCCGGCCTGACAGAATGGATGAAACGGCGCACCCGCTGAGCCATGCGCTCTATCGGCGTCGGGGCAGCGGCGCTGGTCATGGACTGGCTCGCCTCGAGAGAGAACTACGTTCCTAGCGCAGGAACAGACCGAGAAACACGTTGGCCAAAGGGTGCATCAATGCCCCCAGCAAGTCAACCCGGAAAAGGTAGGGCACAAAGAGCACCAGCCCGAGCAGCAGCAGAGGCCCATATTGCTCGAAGCGCGATAGGCTGTACGCCGTCTGCTGCGGCAAGAGAGCGATGGCAACCTTGAAACCATCCAGCGGTGGGATTGGCAAGAGATTAAACACCGCCAGAAAGACGTTCAAGATGACAATCGTATAGAGGACCTGGCCAAGGGATGGGATGAACAGGCTGATCGGCGCTATGGTGTGGATGAGGCCGGCCCGGAAGGGGGCAGCGAAGGCCCAACCCAGGAGCAGGTTGGCGACGGGGCCTGCCGCCGATACCAGGCCCATGCCCAGCCGCCCGCCCGGGTGCCGTAAGCGGTACGGGTTCACCGGTACAGGCTTGCCCCAGCCAAAGCTGGCCACGAAGATCATGAGCGTGCCCAGCGGGTCGAGGTGGGCCAGGGGATTGAGGGTCAGGCGGCCAAGCCGCTTGGCTGTATCGTCCCCCAAGCGGTAAGCAACCAGGGCATGGCTGGCCTCGTGAAAAGTGAAGGCAACCAGCAGAGCTAACACTGAGGCTAACAACTGGGCGACAGACGCATTTCCAAAAAGCATGCGGGAGAAGTCTCCTCACTCGTGTGAACGGTATCTAGCGATCACCTGATTATAGCATGGCGGCCTTTGCCGTGCCCGTGCCCATCGTGAGCAGAAGGGCAGCGGCCCCCTGACGGGCCGGCGCTCTATAGCGACGCTGACCCGCGAAAGAAAACAGGCCCGCCTCATGGCGGGCCTGTAGCATCAACTGCGCTCCGATTTAGTACTCGGGCGGAGGCGTGGGAGCCGGCTTTTCCTTCTCAGGAATGTCGGTGACCAAAGCTTCGGTGGTCAGGATCATGGCGGCGATGGACGCAGCATTCTCGACGGCGCTGCGGGTGACCTTCACCGGGTCAATGATGCCCGCCTCGAGCATATCCACGTACTCGCCCTTGATCACTTCATAGCCGATGTTCCGGTTGCGACGGCTGCGCTGCATGCGGCGGACGTTGTCAATGACCACGGCGCCGTCCTGACCAGCGTTTGCAGCCAGCTGACGCACTGGCTCTTCCAGGGCGCGACGAACGATGTCCACGCCAGTGGCCACGTCGCCGTCTTCCTTGATCTTGTCAAGGCTAGGGATGACGTTGAGGAAGGCCACGCCACCACCAGGAACGATGCCCTCTTCGACGGCGGCACGGGTAGCGGAGAGCGCGTCCTCGACGCGGTGCTTCTTCTCTTTGAGCTCGACTTCGGTCGCGGCGCCGACACGTACGATAGCAACGCCACCGGCTAGCTTCGCCAAACGCTCCTGCAGCTTCTCACGGTCATAGTCAGAGGTCGTGGTCTCGATCTCTTTACGGATCTGCTCCATGCGCCCCTTGATCTCTTTCTCGTCGCCGCGACCTTCGATGATGGTGGTGTTGTCCTTGTCGGCGACGACGCGGCGAGCGCGGCCCAGATCAGCGATGGCGACGTTCTCGAACTTGCGGCCGGTCTGCTCGGAGATCACGGTGCCGCCCGTCAGGGTAGCGATGTCCTGCAGCATGGCCTTGCGACGATCGCCGAAGCCGGGCGCTTTGACGGCCAGGGCATTGAACATGCCACGCAGCTTGTTGAGTACCAGGGTTGCCAGCGCTTCGCCCTCGATGTCGTCAGCGATCACGACGATGTCGCGCTTGCCGGCCTGAACCAGCTTCTCGAGTATGGGCACGATGTCAGCCGCAGCCGAGAGCTTCTTGTCGGTGATGAGGATGTAGGGCTCTTCGATGCTGGCTTCCATGGTCTCAGGGCTGGTGATGAAGTAGGGGGAAATGTAGCCGCGATCGAACTGCATACCCTCGACGTACTCGGTCTCGAACTCCAGGCCCTTGGACTCCTCAACCGTGATCACGCCGTCCTTGCCCACCTTGTCCATCACGTCGGCGAGCAGGTTCCCGACCTCGATGTCATGCGCCGAGTTGGCGGCGACGTTGGCGATCTCTTGGCGGTCGCTCACGGCGATAGCTGAGGCACGCATGGCCTCGACCACAGCACTGGTGGCGAGTTCAATGCCGCGCTTGAGCAGCATGGGGTTGGCCCCGGCGGCCACGTTCTTCAGGCCCTCGTTGACGATCACTTGCGCCAGGACGGTAGCGGTGGTGGTGCCATCGCCGGCGACGTCGTTCGTCTTGGTGGCCGCTTCTTTCACCAGCTGAGCACCCATATTCTCGAATGGGTCAGCAAGCTCGATGTCCTTGGCGACGGTGACACCATCGTGAGTGACGGTGGGCGCACCGTACTTCTTGTCGAGCGCGACGTTGCGGCCCTTCGGCCCCAGCGTGGTCTTCACGGCATCGGCTAGCTTATCAACGCCAGCCTTGAGAGAGCGGCGGGCATCCTCACGGAACACTAACTGCTTGGCCATTTATATCCCTCCTGTTGTTTCCCTGAAGTGTTATTCCTGGATGATCGCCAGGATGTCGCTTTCCTTGAGGACAAGGATCTCCTTGTCGCCCATCTTGACTTCGGTGCCGGCATACTTGGCGTAGAGCACCTTGTCGCCGACTTTCAGATCCATTGCGATGCGCTTGCCGTTGTCGTCCAAGCGGCCAGGGCCGACGGCGATGATGACTCCACGCTGCGGACGCTCCTGAGCCGTGTCGGGCAGATAGACGCCGGAAGCTGTCTTCTGCTCCTCTTCCAGCGGCTCGACCACGACGCGGTCACCCAACGGCTTCAAGTTGACTGCCATCTGAAGACCTCCTGTTGCGATGATCGGGATTGACGCTAGCACTCTTGATGCACGAGTGCTAACAAGCGGCAACTATACTCGCTTAGGCACGGCTATGCAAATCCGCAAATCCAGGCCTAGAGGCAGTTTGAGGCATTGAGAGACAACAAGGGCTCTCAATCGCTCTCGATCGCTGAAAATGAGCGACTTCTCTGGAAGAGTGCCGCCGAAGAGCGCCGCTCACGCGCCGCCATGGCAGTTGGGTGCGCCCACGAGCGGCAACAGTGTGGCCGAGGTGCGCAAAAGTGTAGCGTGAGAGGCTATTTGCTGCAAACCTGTAATCCCTGCTTGGCGGGCTCGCTGTCGGGGGAGATTTGCAGGGCCTGATTGAGGTAGGGTACCGCCTTGTCGCACTGGTCTGTATAGGCCAGGCACAGGCCAAGTTGGTAGTAGGGCGCAGCGCCTTTGGCACCCAGCTCGATCGCGCGCTGGAGGTGAGGGATGGCTTTCTCGTAGTTAAGCTGGAGGTAATAAGCGGCTCCAAGATGCGCCTGGGCCCGCCAGTGGTTGGGGTCCGCGGCCACTGCTTTCTGCAGGGCTGCAATCGCCCGCTCAGTGTCGCCCTGGGCAATGTAGGCTGAGCCCAAGGCGTCCTGAGCCATGGCGCTATTGGGATCATGTTGCACTGCCTCCTGGAACTTCTCGATGGCTTTGTCCAGGTCCTGCCGTGCCATGTAGGTGTAGCCCATGTTGAGATAATAGATGAAACCGTGCGGGTCCAGTTCGGCGGCCCGCTCGTACTGTGCCAGAGCGTCGTCGTAAAGGCCCTGGTGCTCGAGGGCGTAGCCAAGGTTGCGGTAGGCCATAGCGTTAGCGGGGTCGAGGGCAACAGCGCGCTTGGCGGCGCTCAGGCCGGCATTCACGTTGCCCTTGTCTGTCTCAACCTCGGCGAGGACGGCCTCGGCGTAGGCGTTGTTCTCGTCCGCAGTCACGGCCTGCTGAGCATAGGGCAGAGCTTGATCTACCTGCCCATCCCAGTCGAGCAATTGAGCAAGCACAGCCAGGGCGGTTGCGTCATCCGGCCGGATAGCGATGGCATGCCTTGCCGCGGCGATGCCGTCCGTGTAGTGCTCGCGCAAGAGGAGCAGGAAGGCCTGCCCCGTCAGCAGATCGGCGCGCTCCGGCTCCAGCGCCAGCGCCTTGCTGTAAGCGGAGAGGGCGGCGTCAATGTCACCCTTGGCCTGGTAGTCCAGAGCCTCGTGGTAGTACCACGAGGCAGAAGGGGTTGCCGTCGGGGTGGGTGACAGTGCCTGAAACCATGGCGTGCGCTCTACGGCGGCAAAGGCCAAGACCAGCCCGGCCAGGACATAGAGCGAGATGGCGCGCCAACTATGCCGCCTGCGTCGGATGGGTGCAGGCCTTATCTCCATCGCTCAGTGCTGCTCCCCGGTGGCAAGGGCCGAAGCTCCGAAAGCATGTGGCAGCAGTTGGCTGAGGGTGGCGGTCTCAAGGACATTGCCGGCCGCATCGGCCAGGATGACGAGGCATCCCGCGCCTGCGAACTCGGCCAGCACCTGTCGGCAAGCGCCGCACGGCCAGACCGGTGGAGTAGCGCTCACGGCGAGCGCTGTGACCGTTGTGCGACGCGACCGGCCTGGCGCGGTGACCGCCTTGAAGATCGCCACGCGCTCAGCACAAACGGTGAGTCCATAGGAGGCGTTCTCGACGTTGCTGCCCAGGAAGACTGACCCGTCTTCATCCAGAGCTGCGGCGCCGACGCTGAAGTGGGAATAAGGAGCGTAGGCGCTACGCCGCGCCGCTGCGGCTTGAGCGGCCAACTCCTCAAGACAGGCATTCAGGGGCATCAACTTGCCTCCACCGGCTAGCGTAGCGCGCCACCTCCTGAAGGAACCACTCCCCCGGTGCGAGTACGCCTGGCAATTCTAGTGCCGGGCTGGCAGGCTGGCCAAACGGAAATGCGCGGGGGCATCGTGAGTGGCGCCGCATCGCGTGGGCAGGGAAAAAAGAAGAGCGACCCTCCCGAGGGAGGGCCGGTGGTGGCGCATAGGGGAATCGAACCCCTGCCTCAGCCTTTAGAGGGCTACGTCCTAGGCCGCTAGACGAATGCGCCAGCTTGCTTGCCATCATATCGTATGGCTGGCGGCGGGTCAAATCCAGCCAGGAAGCGAGGCCGGTAGTACTAAGGTCTAGTGCCGCTCAGGGCGCTCGGGGCTCAAGTTTCACGGATAGCTGCCGATAAGTGTCGTGAAATCAGGACGCAAGGCAAGGGAGGTGGCTATCGGACGGAGCGCAGACACTATCTCGGGAGATTGTCTGATCCGCTAGTCGCTGAAGGCCCCAGGTGGGCTACCGCTTATGAACCACGGGGTAAGGAAACCCCGAAACAAAGCAAGGAGAAGCTGAAATGGCACAAGCTGATTTCACCCGTATCGCAAGCAACATCGGCGCCCTCAACGCCCTGCAGTCGCTGCGCGCTACTAACAGCCTGCTGGGCATGCACCAGGCTCGCCTGGCTACCGGCAAGCGCATCAATAGCGCTGAAGAGGACCCGGCCGGCCTGTCCATCGCTACCAAGATGTTCACCCGCAGTGAGAGCATGAAGGTCGCCTTGGATAACATCGGCGACGCCAAGAACCTGCTCTCCGTCGCACAGTCCGGTCTGCAGAAAGTCAGTGACATTCTAGTGCAGATGCGCACCAAGGCGGAGGCGGCAGCGTCCGACACCTTGGGCACCGCTGAGCGCACAGCAATCCAAAGCCAGCTGAACAGCTGGGGCGATGAGATCAACAGCATCGTCGGCACCACCAAGTGGAACGGCAACAAGCTGCTCGATGGCCTGGTGGCCTACAGCGGCACGATCACGTTCCAGGTTGGGGCCGACACCGATGCCGATAACCGCGTTACGCTGTCAAGCGCCACGTTTGGTGGCGTGGACACAACCACGCTCGGCATAGGCTCCGCCGCTGCAAACGCGACGGTCTCTACGGCCACCACCGACTGGGTAGCGTATAACGGCACGGTCGGCTACAACGAGGTGACGGCGACCACGGCTGCGGTCTCGAGCGGTTTCACAGAACTGGGCACGGCCACCTACTGGGTGAGAGTCAATGACATAGCCAGCAACAATGTGGCCGTCCAGTTGCTGGACAACGCCGGAAATATCGTGCAGATCAAGGACCCCACCAGCGGCCTGCTGACCAATAGCCTCACGGTCAATATCTCCGCCGGCAACGCTACCGTGGATACCGGACGCGGCCTGAGCTTCTCGCTCGTTGCCGCTAACATCGCCACTGGTGACAGCTTCAAGGTGAAGGTTGATTACGCCCGCACCGGCGCCTACAACGGCGTGGTCAGCACAGCCACTGGCGCTCGCAACGCCATGGACGGGCTGGATACGGCCATTGACACGGTGAACAACCGCCTGGCCACGGTCGGTGCGCTGGCCGGTCGCCTCAGCTTCCGCCAGGACACGCTGTCGGTGGCGCAGGTGAACACTGAGGCGGCCTACAGCCGTATCATGAACGCCGACATGGCCTACGAGCAGGTAGAGGCCACCAAGCTGGCGATCCTGCAACAGACCAGCATGGCGATGCTGGGCCAGGCCAATCAGGCGCCGCAGGGCATCCTCAGCCTGTTCCGCTAGGCCAGGGGCTGACGCCGGAACGCTTACGAGTGATAGGGGGCGGCGACGCCCCCTATTCCAATGAGAGGCGGGCGAGATGATGCAGACACGGAACACAGCAGCGGCTTACAAAGAGCGCCAGATACTCACGGCGTCGCCAATCGAGCTGCTCATACTCAACTATGATGCCGCTCTGATGAGTTGCCAGGGGCGAGACATGGCTCGCGCACTACAGGCAGTGGGAATGCTTCGCTCTAGCCTGAACTGGGAGGCGGCACCCGAGATCGCACCACGACTGCAGGCGATCTATGAGTACTGCGAGGAATGCATACGGCGCGAGGAGTACGAATTACCCCTCAAGCTCCTGCGGGATTTGCGCGATACGTGGGTAGAGGTACGCAGGCATATGGGCACCCAGGTGAAGTCCACCCTGCCCGTACAGCCCGTCTCCCAGGCTGTCAGCGCCTTCAGCGTCGCCGGCTAGCCTGGCGAAGGGACCCAAGGAGAACGATCTATGGCTACGGTCAACAGCACCGGTCTAGGCTACCTGTCTCAGGCCAACATCGAAAGCCTCGTGACGATCGCCATGAGCTATCGTCAACAAGAGGTAAAGTCTCTGCAGACCCAGGTGAGCAACCTGGGAGTGCTGCGAGCCATTTACTCCGACGTGAGCACCAAGCTCAGCGCTTTGGATTCAGTAGCACAGCAGCTTGGCGGGCAGGACCCTACCTACAGCTTCGGCACGGGCAAGAGCGTCTCCGTGGGCGACGTCTACATGCTTGCGGTTACGGCAGACAGCACTGCCTCACCCGGCACCTACTCGCTGGAAGTGGACAGCCTGGCCACCGCCCACACCATCAGGGGCAGCAGCTTTGGCCAGGTGGCCGAGGCTCTGGGGCTCAGCGGCACGTTCTACCTGGGTGGAAAGGCTAGCGCTACGGCATCGGCAGTGACGACAGGTTCTGGTGTCGCCGGCTTTGGGACGGCCGCGGTGGCCGCCGGAGCAACTCAGCTCGGCAGCGGCGACTATTCGGTAGAGTTCAGGCAATCAGGCGGCGTCTGGCAGTTCCGCGTCGTGGATGCAACGGGCACGGCTGTGTCGGTAAACCGTGCTGACGGAACGACCGGCATGACAGCCGACTGGCAGAACTACAGCGGGCTGGCGGGGACGACCTTCGACACGGGACGTGGGCTCACGATCAGCTTCGACTCCACCGCGCCTTCAATCCACTACATCGGAGATGCGGGCACACCGAAAGTGACTTACACGGCTCAGGGCGCGGCCATCAATGTGACGGCCGATGACAGCCTGAACTCGATCCGCGACAAGATCAACTCGGCCACCTATGCCGATGGCAACCAGGTGGTCGCCAGCATCGTGGACAATGCGCTGGTGCTGACGGCGGGCGAGACGGGAGCTTCCCATACGATCGCTGGCCAGGATTCGGTCGGCACTGTCCTCCAGACGCTGAACCTCTTTAACGCCGATGGTTCGGTGATGAACCTGGTGCAGGCGGCAGGCGATGCCAAGCTGATCGTCAACGGGAGTATGACCGTCTACCGCAGCGACAACACCGGCCTGAACAACGTCATCAGCGGCCTGACCATCAACCTCAAGAAGACGGGGACAACGACGATCAGCGTCACTACCGATACGTCGTCTGCCCAGAGCAAGGTCCAGGAACTGCTAGCCAAGTTCAATGATGCCATGACCTACCTGAGAGCGAAGACCGGGGTGACGCAAGATACGACCTCGACATCGAGCAGCAACAGCAACCCCACTTACACGCGCGGGGCGCTCGCCGATGACTCGGTGTTCACTTCGCTGCGCTATTCGCTCTACAGCGCGCTTATGGGCAGCACGGCCGACGGCAACCTGGGGGACATCGGCATCGGCATAAACAAGGACACGTTGCAAATCGAAGTGACCGACAGCGCCAAGCTGAGCACGGCTCTGAGCCAGAACATGTCCGGTACGCAGAACCTGCTCAAGGGCATCGGTACCGCCGTGCACAACCTGCTGTCCTCCTATGTCGGTTCTGGCGGCTCGCAGGGAATTCTGACTCTACGCCAGAACAGTGTTGACACGAGCATCGCCAACTACAACGCGACGATCCAGCAGCGCAACGACCTGATCGCCAAAGACTCGGACCAGCTGCGGCAACAGTACTACGCGCTGCAGCAGCAGTACCTGAACGCGGTGCAGAGCCTGCAGGAATGGACGTCGTTTGGCGGTACGGCCAGCTCAAGCGGAGTGAACTTGTTTGGGTGAGAGCAATTGCCTCGCCAGGGATGGGCGGGGCGAGGAAGGGTGGCATGGAAGCGATTCAACGCGTGCAGCCAGGCAGTCTGGATGACCGGCACCAGGTGCTCGAGGTCGCGGCTTTCGCTTGGCGGGCAGCGCTGCAGGCAAACGCCAATGTGCTGCCGCCCAGCGCTGCGCCACAGGCGGAACTAGGGCCGGGGCTATCAGACACGAAGGCGGGGCCAAAGTGGCGGGTGCGGAACGCCTACGCCGAGTTCGAGGTCAAACCGGACTCGGGGGAAGTGGTAGTCCGGATCATTGACGCCGATACTGGCGATGTCGTGCGCACCATCCCTCCGGATGAACTGGTGCGTAGTCTACGCGATGGCGAGGAGTGGACCCGCAACTGGCGCGTCTACATCTAGCAGTGCGTTCGGAGGCGGAGGGCACGGCATGAAGGTCTACCGCGAGTTCGTGGTTGACGAGAATACGAGGGAGATCGAGGTGCGCTACATTGACGAAGCCACTGGCAGGGAAGTCAATGTGCTCGATAGTGGTGCTCCCCGATCCGTCCGGCAACTGGACTGGCTGCACTTATTGCGCACAAGCAGGCCATTCCTGA
>DAOTVV010000019.1:0-8361 GCA_034436255.1 Anaerolineae bacterium | reverse complement strand
CTGACTACTGGGGAATGAAGAACTGGAGCGGGGTGACCCCGCTCCAGTTCTGTCAGGCACAAACGCTGTCTGGCCTTATTGAGTGACGCCACTGCCCGAGATCTGCAGGCTTCTGTCTCCTCTTGCTGCTTAGAGCAATCTAGACGCCATAATAGGCTTATGGGGGAGACTGTTCCAGATCATAAAACTCAACAGTGTTAATAAACTCTAACACTTGAGCCGGCATTTGCGCATGCACTCGCATCCTACAGAGGGCAGAAGCCAGGTCAGGCTCAGCAGCGTCTCCGGGCAATCTTGCCTACCGGCGCCAGGGGGGCTAGCCTTGTCCTACGCTCACTGTTGTGAGAAGCTGGGAGGGGTCACATGGGCAGCATTCTGCCAAGGGAATGGTTCCACGGCTCTCCACTCCGGCTGACGCACCTGAGCCCAGGCAGCACGATCACACCGCGGCGGCAACTGGCCTGTGCCTTCTCGCACAAGCCGAGCCTGGTCTCCGTCGCCGATGATGGCAGCATCAAGCACGATGGCACGCAGCCGGGCTACCTCTATCGCGTCATGGATGTCAGGGCCGGGGACGTCTGCCAGCACCCACTTTCCAGCATGCCCCCTGGCGAGGAGTGGCTCACCACCAGGAAGCTGCCTCTGCAGCTGATCGGGCCGACACAAATCCAGCCGGAGGAGATCCTCAGCCCGGCCGAGGTGGCCGAGCTGAGGCAGAGAGGGTAGTTACGCCCGGCTGAGGGCCTGCTCGACATCGGCGATGATATCATCGGGGTGCTCGATGCCGACGGAGAAGCGGATGAAGTCCTCGCTGATACCGCAAGCCAGCCTCTGCTCCGGCGTCAGGGAGCCGTGCGTTGTGCTCGCCGGGTGAATCGCCAGGCTCTTCGCATCGCCGACATTGGCGACATGGCGAGTGAGGCGCAGCGCCTCAATGAACCGGCGGCCAGCAGCCAGGCCGCCGCGCACGCCGAAGCCGATCATGGCACCGTAACCTCGTCCTTCCTGCCCATTCAGGTAGCGCTCCGCCAGCGCATGGCAGCGGTGCTCGGGCAGCCCGGGGAAAGTGACGAAGCTAACCTTTGGCTGGCTCTTCAGGTAATCCGCCACGCGGATGGCGTTCTGGCAGTGGCGAGGCATGCGCAGGTGCAGCGTCTCCAGCCCCTGCAGCATGAGAAAGGCGTTGAACGGGCTCATTGCCGGGCCAAGGTCCGAAAGAAGGTGAGCGCGCGCCTTGGCGATGAAGGCCGCCGGACCGAAACGCTCGCTGTAGATAAGGCCACCGTGGGCTGCGTCCGGCGTCGCCAGAGCCGGGAACTTGCCGTTGCCCCAATCGAACTTGCCAGCGGAGACGATCGCGCCGCCAATCGTAGTGCCGTGACCGCCGATGTACTTGGTAGTGGAGTGCACGACAACCTCAGCACCCAGTTCGAGCGGCCGGCAGAGCCACGGGCTGGCGAAGGTGTTGTCCACAACCAGGGGCACGCCCGCTTCTGCTGCCACCTGGGCCAGGGCGGCGAAATCCGGCACGTCCAAAGCGGGGTTGCCGATGGTCTCGACGTAGATGGCCTTGGTGTTGGGGCGCACCGCGTCCGCGAAGGCAGCGGGCTCCGTAACGGGCACGAAGCTGAAGGAAAGGCCCAGCTTGCTCAGCGTGTTGTTGAACAGGGTGAGCGTGCCGCCGTACAAGGACGAGGCCGCGACGATATGGTCGCCGGCCTGCGCCAGGTTGAGGATCGCGATGAGCGTGGCGCTCTGGCCGGAGGCCACAGCCAGGGCATCCGCACCGCCCTCGAGCAAGGCCAGGCGTCTCTCGAAGGCACGCACGGTGGGGTTGTTGATGCGGCTGTAGATGTAGCCCGGCTCATCCAGGGTGTACAGCCGCGCTGCGTGCTCCGTGTCCTCGAAGTAATAGGACGTTGTCTGGTAAATGGGCACGGCCAGGGCGCCGGTAGCAGGGTCCGGCTCCTGCCCGCCTTGGACTGCCAGCGTATCGAAATGCCATTGCTTGTTCTCCACATTCCCTCCAGGAAAGGAACCTCTTGATTGTCCAGGCCATGGCGACAGCCTGCGAGAACAACGAACCCCCAGGCCTGTCATCCAGGCCATGGGGGTTCAAGTCTAATCCATCCGCCTCAGCTGTCGAATCGCCCGAGGCTCTGCTTCGTCGCGCCGCTTCTAGTCACTCGCGAGCGCGGCTACCTTCAGCCGAACCTGTCCTCTCCTCAGCCGGCAGCGACGCCAGTGAGTTGGCCAGCCTGGCGGCGCCGGTAGTACCGGTAAGCAGCGCGGCCCAGGTAGTAGGCTGTGCCCGCCAGGGCGACGCCGCCGACAGCCTCGCGCCCATGCTCCCGCACCAGGGCGACGAGACCAGGCCTGGCGCGGACGCGCGTGGCGTCAGCCAGAGCCTTGCGCAGCCTCTCGCGAGTGGCCTCGCGCACGGCCACCGGCTGCATAGCCGAGGATAGCTCTTCCGCCAGGAGCATGAGTTCGGCCAACCCGGCCGGCTGATGCTCGCGCAGGCGCCTCGCCCGCTCGTGGTCGCCTGCCAGCAAGGCGCGCGCGTGCTGCTCAAGGGCCTCTTCCTCGGCGGCCTCACGTTCGCCGTCCCCAGAGCTATCGTGCTTGGATGCTTCGTCCTGCCGCTCGATCAGGAAGCGCCAGAACCCCATTGCCGAACCCTCCCGGGACCCGCTTCGTCCCGCTAGCGATTGTCGCCGCCGTTGCAAACACCGATTGCTAGACTGCGTCTTCCGGGCCAATGCCCAGTTTGATCAACTCATCCCTCAAGGCCAACAGTGTGCGATGATAGAGCGACTTGATGGCGCTTTCGCTGCGGCCCATAACCTCGCCGATCTCGGCGTTAGACATATGCTCGTTGAACTTGAGGATCAGCAACTGCTGCCGCTCCTCAGGAAGACGGCGCACCGCCTTGAGCAGGGCTCTCTTCCGCTCCTCGCGCACAGCGGCAAGCAGCGGCGACTCGACGTTGGCCTGCTGGTTCACCAGGCTGTCCAGCGGAATCGTCTGGCGGCGCGAGCGGTCACGGTGCCAGTTCGCCACCAGGTTGTGAGCGATGCGGTAGAACCAGGCGGAGACGGGCACGCCGCGGCTCTCGTAGTTGCCCACGTTGGCCAGGGCCCGCTGAAAGGTGCGCGCCGTCAGGTCCTCGGCGTCGCTCCGGTTGCCAACCCGGTAGTATATATAGTTGTAGATGCGGTCCACGAAGCGCTCGTAGAGCAAGCCGAATGCTTCTGGATCCGCCTTCGCCTGTTCGATGATCGCCCCGTCAGGCTCGGCGTCACCTGGTGCCATAACCAGGCCAGCTGCATCGAGGCTGGCCGCCGCATCTTCCTGCGGTGGCGCTGCATCCCTGGCGCCTGGGCCCGCGTTCGCAGCGCTGGCTTCGAACAGGTCGCTCTGCCCGCTCACGTGACGGCGCTGCCGATCGTACTCAAGCAATGTCTAGAACCCGCACCTATGCTCGTGGTTGCTCTCCCTGATGAGGCGAGTATATGAGCACCGAGAGCAGCCAGGCAACTGCAGCAGCGCCGGCAGCCGATGGCGCCGGGGCAAGAACTCAGTAACCGCGCCGCTTCTGGATGCGATCGAACCAGAAGGTCACTACCAGGAAGACGCCCGTGCTCGCCAGGAGTACCACCCAGTCCAGGGCCTGGCTCTGCAGACCGTGGCCGAGCACAGTGTGGTTCATCAGGTCCTGAGTGTAGGTGAGCGGCGAGATGTAGGAGATGACCCGCAGCACGGGGCTCATCTGGTCCAAAGGCACGAAAACGCCGCTGATGAACATCAGGGGCCAGCGGATGAGCGTGGCCGGCATCATCGTGCTTCCCACTGGGGTGGCCGAATCGGTCGGCCAGAGGGCGAACAGTAGCCCCATGGCCGAGAACGAGATGCTCGCCAGGATCATGGCCAGCAACAAACCCACAAGGCTGGCCAAAGGCGCGCCCAACGCCAGGGCGGCGACCACCAGAGTCAGCAGGGAAACAGCGAGGCCAAAGGCAGCGCCTACCATCGCCTTGCCGAAAAGAATGCTGAAGATAGATACCGGCGCCACCAGCATCCGCTCGTAGCTACGCGTCTTCCGCTCCATGGGCAGGATCACAGGGCCAGCCGACGAGGCAGTGAAGAATGTCGTTATCGCCAGCAGCCTGGCCACCGATACCCCTACGGACAGGCCACGACTGACGGAGAACGAGAAGAACATGAGAAAGGGCATCAGCAGGCCGAACATCACCATGGGGGGAGAAAGATAGTAGACACGGATGTCCTTCACCGTGATGGCGAGCATCTGCGATAATTCGCGCCTGGTCCTCGCCCATATACTGCCCAGCGTCATTTCGACCTCCCATTGCCGGCTGCATTCGCCATTTGAGAGGCAGGCGTCTCGCCGCCGATGGCTGCCGCTCCTCCGGTCAGGTACAGGAAGACGTCCTCCAGGCTGGGCCCGCCAGCAGCCAGCGAGTTCACGGTGCGACCGTTACGGTCTGCATATTCCAGGATAGCTCTGATAGTCGAGACCGGATCCGAGGTATACAGGCGTAGCATCTGGCCCTGGCGAACAAGCCGCGTCACCCCTGCAGCCGAGCCCAGCGCCTTGATATCATCCGCTCCTACGCCTTCAATCTGCACTTCAACCGACTGCACCTGGCGCATGATCGCCCGCAGGTTGGCAGGCGTATCAGTGGCGGCAAGGCGCCCATGGTCGATGATGGCAATGCGGTGACATAGGCTATTGGCCTCCTCAAGCCGATGGGTGGTGAGGAAGATGGTCATCCCGGCCTGGTTGAGGGCGCGCACCTGGTCGTGTATGGCCCGGGTGCTCTGCACATCCAGCCCGGAGGTTGGCTCGTCCAGGAAAAGCAGCCGCGGCGTATGGATCAGCGACATCGCAATGGTAACCTTGCGCCGCATGCCGCGGGAAAAGACCTGCGTCTTCTCGTCACGCTTATCCCAGAGGTCGAACATGCGCAACAATTCCTCAGCTCGGCGTTCGCGCTCCCCGCGCGGCACCTGGTACAACCTGGCCGAGAACATGAGGTTGTCCCAGGCCGAGAGCTCAGTGAAAATGTTCGATTCCTCCGGCACAACCCCGAATTGCAGCCTGGCCTGATACGAGTCATGGCTGACGTCATGGCCGAATATGCGGGCCGAGCCACTGGTGGGCGTCAGGATCGTCGTCAGCATGCGTACGGTCGTGGTCTTGCCAGCACCATTGGGACCGAGAAAACCGAACACCTCACCTGGCACCACGGAGAATGAGATGCCGTCCACGGCCCGGAGCGGGCCATAGTCACGTGTTAGCGCGTCAACCTCGATAGCAGTTTCCGGCATTGATCGCTGACCTCCATATGATCCAGCGCCGTTCGCGGCGTATTAGCGCAGGCAGAGCTCACAGCGAGAGAGCAGCCTGCCTCGCTTCTTGGCGAAGGCAGAGTTTGGCCCCACTGCCCAAGCTCCGGGGCAGTGGGGCCAACTGTTACTGCTGGGCCGTGAGTTCGTCCAGGCGCTGTTGCACTGCCTGGGCTTCCGCCTGCAGGTCCTTCAGGTACTGCTGCAGTTCGCTCACCCGCTCCTCACGGGTGGCAAAGCGGCGCCAGCGAGGCGCGTAGCCGCCCGCGGCTTCCGTATGGCAGTAGCCATGGCGACCACCGCGGTCACAGTGTCCAACATTACCGCACATCTTTCTCATCTCCTGTATTCGAGAATTGGGCCTGATACTCTTCCAGGAAACGGTCGAGCCGGCCCCTGGTCTTGCGTATGTCAACCGCCCAGGCATGGAGATACTCCACGCCCTCCGGCGTCACCTGATAGAGCCGGCGAGCCGGCCCGGCACCGCCTGTGTCCCAGGTGGAACGCACCAGCCCCTGCTGCTCCATGCGTCGCAGCATGGGGTAAAGTAGGCCGGGATCGGCGTCGGGGAGGTCGTCCTCCCGCGCCAGCCTCTCCATCAGTTCATAGCCATGCCCTGGCTTTCTGAGCAGCAGGAGCAGCACCCACGGTTGGAGGAAGCGTGGCAGCTGGCCGCCAGCCTGGCAACAGCTATGCCCGTGTCCATCAGTCCGTCTTGCACCGCCACACACTGTAGCTCTCCTATGTAGCACGCCTAGCTATATCAACGCATTACATATATAACTCGTTTGCAGGAATGTCAAATCTCGTTATCGGCGCGAGGCAGCGACAACAGGGATGAGGAAGCGAACGGGGGCGGCGACCCTCCGCTCATGGTCATGGCACAGGAGCGGGGACCTTGCGCGCTCTCGCAGGGGCGAAGTCAGCGCTCGAGTTCTGGGCACGAAAACTGGATGCGCCGACCACCTCTGGGGCGGCGACCTTGTGGGCACTGCAGTGCCAGCGAAACGCCGTCTACCGCCAGATGGCCTGTCGGTAGGGGCGGGTCAGCGCGGCCGACCTGGCCCCTAAGTTACGCCCTGACGACGCCCCAGGAGGCCATACTACACCATGGGCGAAGGCAAGCCGTGCCACGAGGCAAGCGAGACCAACCGACGTTGCGCCAGCGACTCCGCTTGACCAGTGTCCTACACCGCCAAATCTCGGCGCTGGAAGGCCAGCACGCCCAGAGCGACGAAGACAGCCGCCAGGGCTAGAAGCACCGCTGCATGGCCCGGGTCCAGCCCCTTCTCGAGCGGGTCGGCCGCCATGTAATAGTAGAAGGGCGAGAGCGGACGGTAGGGCTGCAGAGCCCGCACCACCGGCGCCATGCTCTCCAGCAGGTAGGCAGCGAAGGCGATGCCGCTAGCGATACCCATGGCCTGCCCCTTGCTGCCCGTGCCGCAGCCGATCGCCAGAGTCAGGCCGCCGATTGCGATCGCCAGCAGTACGGCGCTTGTCGTTCCAGCCAGGATCAGCCAGGGGCTCAGCGCCAGCTTCACCAGGCTGCCACCGATAACCAGGCCCAACCAGAAGAACAACGCCACGATGACGATCTCGATGACCAGGGCGGCGAACTTCTCCAGCACCACTCGCCAGCGCGGCACGGGGTTGGCGAGCAGCATATCCAGTGTCCCGCGCTCCTCCTCGCCTGCGATCGCATCGGCACCACTGCCGATAGTCACGATCAGGAAAAGCAGAGGCACCACCATGCCGTAGAGCTCGGTCCGCAGGTAGCCGGCCGGCGTCGTGAAGTCGAAGCCACCGGCAGCGCCCACGGAAGCCATGAGCGCCGCCGGCATATTCTTGAGGAATTGCTCGTAGGCAGCGCTCACCTTCTGTACAGTGGGGTAGAAGTAGTCCGTGTAGATGGCCGTTGCGAGCAAGCCGACGCTCCACCAGAAGATCGCCCGCCGTCTGTCCCATAGCGTCTTCAGCGTGATGTTACGCAGCACGGCTGTCGCCTCCGTAGTAGGCCAGGAAGACCTCTTCCAGGCTGGGCTCGTGGCTGACGATGTTGACAACCTCGAAGCGGGCCGCCGCCTTAACCAGGGCATCGAGCGAACCGACCACGCTGCAGCGCAAGATGCCGTCCTCGACGCTTAGGTCGCGCACCCCGGCCAGGTGGGCGAAAGCCTCCGGCTTCACCGGGGTGGCGAAATGGATCTCCAGTTGGCGCAGGGCCCGGGACTTGAGAACGCTCACCTCCTCGACCGCGATCAACTTGCCCTCGCGGATGATACCGACGCGGTCGCAGACGCGCTCCACTTCAGGCAGTACGTGCGAGGAGAGAAACACGGTTCGCCCCTCGCCCTTTGCCGTCAGCACCAGCCGGTAGAACTCCTGCTGCACCAGAGGGTCGAGCCCCTGGGTTGGCTCGTCCAAGATGATCAGTTCAGGCTTATGCATGAAGGCCTGGATCAGCCCGATTTTGTGCTTGTTTCCATGGGAGAGGGAGCGGATCGGCGCGCTGAGGTTGGCTTCTAGCCGGCTGGCCAACTCCCTCACGTAGGCCCACTGCACGCCGCCGCGCAGGCTGGCCTGGTAGCGCAGGTAGTCGGCACCGGTCATATTCTCGTAGAGCGCCAGTTCGCCGGGCAGGTAGCCGGTATGGCGGTGCAGGGCCACACTCTGGGACTGCGCATCCCGCCCCAGCACCATCGCCCGGCCACGCGTTGGCCGGATGAAACCCATGAGCAGGCGGATCGTCGTCGTCTTGCCAGCGCCGTTGGGCCCGAGGTAGCCGAACACCTCACCCTCACGGACCTGCAAGCCGAGGCCGATCACACCACGGCTCTTGCCGTAGAACTTCGTCAGGTCATCGGTCTCGATAGCACAACCGGCCATATGCCGCTCCCGTCATGCCGTACGCGATCGCAGCTTGCCCCAAACGTAGCGCCTGCAGGCCTGCTGCGACGGTTCAGGCCTGCAGCGCCTCGGCGATGCCCGCCG
>DAOTVV010000018.1:0-2998 GCA_034436255.1 Anaerolineae bacterium | reverse complement strand
ATGAGAATTCATACAACGGAACCACGGAGCGACGTCTGTTGTTGAGGGACGTCGCCACAGATAGCTAGAACCACACCTACTGTCAGCCAGCAAGGGAGGCAAACTATGCCGACGGTCGAGGTTCACTATCACGAGCAGCCAGGGGAAGCCAACACCGAGGACACACTCAGGATTGCGGCCAGACGAGCACAAGAACTGGGTATCAGGCAAGTCGTTGTCGCCAGCAGTCATGGGCAGACAGCACTGAAAGCCAGGCAGGCATTCCCGCCCGGAGTCTCCGTGACTGCGGTCACCATCTCAGCGGCGTTCGATCAAGAGGGCTGGGTCATGACCGATGAGGAGCGGCGCCGCGTCGAGGAGGCGGGAGTCCGCGTTCTGACAGCGATGCACAGCCTCGGCGATGATGTAAGCGAGGCTGTCGTTGGCCAGGGTTGGGCTCCCAACCGCGTCGTCCGGGAGACTCTGTATCGTTTCTCGCAGGGGATGAAAGTCGCGGTGGAAGTGGCGATCATGGCAGCCGAGGCCGGCCTGGTGAACATGGACGAGGATCTCATCGCTATTGCCGGTACGGACAGCGGCGCCGATACGGCAATCGTGCTGAAGCCAGCCTATGCGCGCTTCTTCGGCCAACTCAAGATCCGCGAAGTTCTGGCGATGCCAAGAGGATAGGATGGGCTGGTTTCGAACCAAGTGGCGTTCTCTATCAGGTCCGGTCAAAGTGGCGCTGATTTGCACCTTGGTCGCGGTCCTGCTCACTGTCATTGGCCAGTTGCGGCACCCTCAGGACATCACTGTGCGCTCAATGCTGATGGGGATCGTGATCGGCGGTGGATCGTGGGGCCTGGTCTCCTGGGCTATCGCCTATGCTGCCTGGGATGTCGAGACCGAACTAGCCGAGGAGCAGCAGACAGAGGCCAGCGCGCCCGCGTCTGACGCCAAGCCAGGCAAGTAGTCCCTGCCATCTGCCTGCACCATAGTGCGCCTGGCGCCCGCTTGCTGGTCGTTGGCCCCTAGCCGGAGAGGCATAGGCCACGTCGTGGCGAAACCACCGCCACATGGGAAGGTTGAGAGGCTGCCGCGCATGGTTTCAAAGCCCGTGCAAGGCAAAGAGGAGCAGCTGGCGGCAGTAGAGGAATTACTGGCAGAATCGGGCGAGGCTTACCTCGTCGGGAGTGCCAACTGGCCGATTCCCGGGCGCAGGGCCGACCGTGACTACGCGATCGCTGCCGACCCCGAGGCTGTTGGCAGCACCATTGCTGATCGGCTCGGTGGCCGTCTCGTCATGCTTGACCGCCACAGGCGCTACGCCCGACTGGTGCTCAGAGGTTGTCGCCCAATAGATCTCGCCCCGCGCCCTGAAGGTGGCATCGCCGCTGACCTGGCGCGGCGCGACTTCACGATGGACGCCATCGCCAGGCAATTGCCGGCGTTGCGACCTCAGCTGGACCCTTTCCGCGGTCTCGTTGATCTGCGTTATGGCCTGCTGCGCATGGTTTCGGCTCGGGCCTTCAGGGACGACCCGCTGCGGGTCCTGCGTGGAGTGCGCCTGGTTGCGGAACATGGGTTTCACATAGAGAGTGAAACGCTGGCCACGATGGCTCAAGCGGTACCCAGGCTGGTGCTCGTCCACGGCGAGCGCCTGCGCATGGAGATCATTCGAGCCCTGGCAGCGCCCGGCTGGCTGCGCGCCGCCAACTTGCTGCTTGACCTTCGCGTCTGGCCAGCACTCCCCTGCTATCCGCTGCTCACCCCTGAACCCTCGAGGCTCCAGGAATACGTGCATGGGATCGCCGCAGCCAGCACTGAGTCATCCGGATGGGCGCTTCCCAGTGCTCCCGGGCTCGGGCAGGCACAGACGAGGGCTATAGCCGTGCTCGCTGCCACCGTCCTGGCCAGTGGTGTGGACACATTCGACCTTGGCTCCGTGTGCCGATCTTTGCGCCTGTCCAGCAAGGAGCAGGCGCTGCTCATCGCTATCATAAGAGCCCATAGCGACCTGGGCCGCCACCCGACGCTCAATGCCGGCGGCGTTGTGCGCCTACTCGCGCGCTATGGGCCGGCCGCAATCTGGGCGGCCGCCCTAAGTGGCGACATGCGGATGGTGGAGCGCCTCGCCGAGGCTAGGCTGTTCCCAGACGATCTGATGCCAGCGGGCGACGAATTGGCTCGGCTTGCCGGGAGGCCGGCGGGTCAGTGGCTCGGCTCTTTCATCAAGCGGCTTCAGCTCCGCTTATCGCTCAGCGGCGCTCAGACACGAGAAGAGGCACTTCACGCCGCCCTGGCGCTTCTGCGCGAGAGCAGCGCGTCGGAGAGTGACACACCAGAAAGGGGGAATGGCTGAGCATGCTCGTGATCGAGGCTGCAATAGCCAAGCGCAGCAAGTACGCCGTCTCCGAAAGCGGTGACACTGTGGAACTGGTCGAGCGTCCGCGGGGTGGCATCTCGCTCATCATGGCTGACGGCCAGAGCTCGGGGCGGGCTGCCAAGGCGATCAGCAACATGGTGGCGCGAAAGGCCGCCTCCTTGCTGGCAGAGGGCGTGCGCGACGGTGCAGCCGCTAGGGCAGCCAGCGACTATCTCCTGGCTTCGCGCCATGGCCAAGTCTCGGCCGACTTGGTCATGCTTACGGCGGATCTCAGCACGCACACCCTTCTCGTAACGCGCAATACCGGCTGCCCGGTCCTTGTGGTCCAGGACGGCGAACTCACGGTCCTGGATGAACCAAGCTCGGCGCTTGGCACCAACCGCATGATCCGCCCGCAGATCGTTGAGCTGCCTCTGCAAGCCGGTCAGTGTGTCGTGGCTTTCACCGACGGGATACTTGAGGCGGGTTCGCCAGTCTCGCGGCCGCAGACTGCGCCATCCTGGCTGGTCCAGCTCGCCCTCGCTGAGTCCGCCAGGCCGCAGCTGTTAGCCGATGCTGCACTTGAGCAAGCTACTCGCTTGGACTCAGGCCGCCCAAGGGACGATATGTCGGTTGTCGTTCTGACGACCAGCG
>DAOTVV010000017.1:0-14638 GCA_034436255.1 Anaerolineae bacterium | reverse complement strand
GAGCGTCCGAGAGATGACCGAGCGCGCTGGCCTCAAGTTGTGCGCCCTAGGCACCTACACGGATGCCAGCGACTATGCCGAAGTGCGCAAGGTAATGGAAGCCAGCGCCATTATGGGCTGCCCGATGTTGCGTATCGGCCCGCCCCGGTTCGGCGATGGTGATGACTACAACGCTTTGTTCAGCAAGGCTGTGGAGGACTTCGGCAAGGTTGAGGCCGCCGCCAAGGAGTTCGGCGTCAAGGCCACGATCGAGGTTCACATGAACACGATCACGTCGAGCCCGAGCCTGGCGCACCGCCTGGCATCGCACTTCGACCCGAGGTACGTCGGCGTGATTCTGGACGCAGGCAACATGGTCTTCGAAGGCTACGAGAACTACAGCCTGGCGCTTCAGCTCCTCGGGCCGTACCTGGCGCACGTTCACGTGAAGAACTATTCCTGGCGAAAAGTCGGCGAGAAGGATGGGACGGCTGTCTGGACCGCCGAGCCGGACACGATGTGGGGCGGCAGCGCGGACTATCGCCGTCTCCTGGGCCTGCTCAAGGGCATAGGCTACAGTGGCTACCTGTCTTTCGAGGATTTTAACGAGGCCTTACCTACGACAGAGAAGCTTACCCGGAATATCGAGTACATGCGCCGTCTCGAGGCCTCTCTCTAGCAAGGCCTGATGGGTGAGGGCTGGCCGGCCCTCACCCGCTGCCCTCGGCTTTGGCCACGCTTTTACGTCCTCTTTACGCGTATTTTACGCTGGCGTTACTGCTGCTGCCGTTGGCCACGGTGACAATTGTCTCAGGAACTGGGGAGGTTCCTGCACGTGGCCAGCGGCAATTCCTTTGTCTGCAGAATCCTCAGCTGCCTCGGGTTGCTCCTCCTGCTTAGCGCGTGCGGCGTCGTCGGCGGCACTCAGACAAAGCAGGCCGCTCCAACGTCGCTGGAAGCTTCGTTGGCTCCGGGGGCTGGGGCTGTGCTCCGCCATGTTTCCGGTGCTCAGCTGAAGATCCTGCCTGGGACCTTCGCCGGGGATACGCATGTCCGCATCGCTGAGGAGAGCGTGGTCCCTTTGGCCAACCTTCTGGCAGCACCGGTCTGGTCACTAGAGGCTGACTCAAACCAGTTCAGCAAGCCCATCGAACTGGTGCTCCCGGCTTCGCCGGACGCGGAGACGTCTGACGACCTCTTCGGTGTCTATTGGGATGGCCACCACTGGGCAAGAGTGCCCGGGGTTGTGATGCCTGGAGGAACGAGCGTACGGGTGGAAGCGACGCATTTCAGCCTGTGGAGTGTGGGCCGCGACCCCTGCACCTTCACGAGCAATGCTGAGACGGTACCCGCTCTCTTGGCCATTGACGTTCCCGAGGGAGCGAAACCGTTGCAGGAAGTTAGCGTGGACTATGCGGTTGCCAACCTGGGGCGGAGCGACCTCAAGGGCTATGGCATCGTGAGCGCCAGAGTGAAAGGCACATCCGCGCCACCTGCCGAGAGTGCCCGGATCGTCAACGCCGATGGTTCCGACGGCCCCTTCGGCAGCACTGTCTATGCCACCTCTGCAAAAGTCGCCGCGGAGGTGGCGACGGCTACCCTCGTGGATGACTCTTCACTGCAGCCCCTCACAGTAAAAATGCCGGGCTCTGGAGACGCGCAGGTTGAGGTCCGGCTCACGTTCTACGACGAGCAGGGGCGGCCGGTGAACTCCGTGGTGCAGGAGCGGCTGGTGCGATCGCTGGACCAGCCGACAAAGGGCGAACAGCCGCTGTCGCAGAGCACGGCTCTGCCCGAGCGCATCGAGATGGTCCGACCTATGGGGCCGCCACTCGTCTTGCAGGGCGATGGCACGGCACAGGAAGGTTTCGATGCTGCCGACGCTTTCACCGGCAACTCCGGGCGAGACGTGGCTCGGGGATGGGGCGCCTACCAGGCGGGAGTCGCGGCGCTCTTTGGTGCCGACCGAACTGGCGGCCTGGAAGGTAGCGTCGCCCAGATGTTGGAGGCGAGGGGCGCCAGCAGGGTCGGCATATTGAGACAGGTTGCCGGGCTCACGAGCGGCGAGACGTATCGCTTTGCCGTGTCCTACCGGCTGGCTCAGGGCAGCTCTGGCGCTGGGGCCGCCAAGGTGCGCTTCGGCGTAGATCTCAACGGGGGAGATGACCCCCTGGCATCTCAGGTTATCTGGTCCGAGGGAAGCATAGCCGGGGAATGGGCCAGTCTCGAACTGCCGGAACTGGTGGCCACGAGCGATAGAGTGACAGTCTTCTTGGAGCTCCAGGACAGCAGCGATGGTATCGGCGCAGTTGCCAGGTTCGATCAGCTGGAGATCCAGGCGAAGCAGGCGCTCAGCGCTCCAGACCTTCTCGTGCAGAGCATCAGCCTTGACCAGCCGGGCGGCCCAGGCTGCTCAAACGCGAGCGCTGTCCTCCGTGTGGAGATCAAGAACGCGGGCGGGGGGGACGCCGGGAGCTTCAATACGGTTGTGAGCGGGGCCGGCGACGCCTGTGGGCCATGGCGAGTGCGCGGTCTCGATGCAGGGCAGACGTTTGTCTTCACCTGCCCCATGAACGACCCCGGCCAATACGTGGTGCGGGCTATAGTGGACGCCAGCAACACAGTGGGCGAACTCAACGAGAACAACAACTGGCTGCAACAGCAAGTCAATGTCTTGCCACTCTGCCCGCCAACCCCGACGGCCACGGCCACCACCGTGGCGACGGCCACTGCCACAGCCACCGCCACCCCCGTGGTGCAGCCAACAGCAACACCAACCGTCCCTGCCTGCCCAGCGGGCGCGCCATTATGCCCGGGCAGCCCCGTCTCTTTCCGGTACTTGGGCACAGACTGGACGCTCACCATTGATGGCGCCAGCGCCCAGCCGGACGAGAATGACAAGCGATGGGTTAACGTGACGATCACCGGTACTCTGGTGCGCTCAAGCCGGCATGAGGTGGAGCGTTTGCTGGCCGGCATCGGCGACGCCGACATCGGCAAGATGTTCTCGTTGACTCTCGTTGATGACCACGGTCACCCGCATGTGGCGCAGGGGGCCACCATAAGCGGGCCACTGGCCGTCGAGTCCCGCCTGCAGTTCGAGGACATTCGCGATCTCCCGGGCAAGATCAGCTTCCAGGTGAACCAGTTTCCTGCTCCCTCAAGCATGCAGGTAGCAACCATACAGGTAGCTTCGCTGCCAGGGAGCAAGGGCGAGGGCACGCCGTTACAGTTCCAGTTCAACCTTTCTCAGGGCTGTTGCATTGCCAGGCCAGCGAAGCCGAGTGGTGAGCCCCATTTCAAGCCTGGTGTGGTGACGGACAGGGCGATCCAGGCAATGCCTTACCTGCGCATCGAGTTGGCGAGTGCGAAAGTATCCGACGATGGCATGCTGATGACGATCGAACTTGCCCTGCGCAATGATGACTATGTCACGCTTAACCCCAGCTTGGGGCCGGCGCTACTGATCAATGGCGACTGGAGTTTCGCTGCCTATCTCGGCCTCAAAGAGGACCAACCGGTCAATTACCGGGACGCCGAGGCCATCTGGGCGCAAGTGGTGAGCGATGGCATTCCCCCGCTGACGGACAAGGCACCACAACCATACGTGCTGAAGGTCTACGCCCTTGCTCCGAAGGGATGTGGACCGTGGAACAAGCCCATTCTGTACCTACCAAAATGGGACAGGGCCATGCCTCTTCCTTGACCGGCCCTGTCGCTAAGATGACTGCTGATAATACAAAAGCCAAAGCGCCGGACATGTTGAAATCCAAGTCCGGCGCTTTGCTGCTGCGCAGGCTGAGAAACCTGCGTCTCATTGCCGTTTACGACTTGCCAGCTTGCACCTTGATGACTCGCGGCTTCAGTTCCTCGGCCTTGGGCAAAGTGAGCGTCAGGACGCCATCCTTGAAGCTAGCCTCGGCCTTATCCGCCTGCACTGGAACGTTGAGCGTCACTACGCGGCGGAAGGGGCCATAAGCGCGCTCCTGTACCGCGTAGTCCACGTTCTCAATGGGCGGCTTGAACTCACCGCGGATGGTCACAGTATCGCCCTCGACGGTGACATCGACGTCCTCAGGCTTGACGCCAGGGAGGGCAGCAAGGATCACGATATCGTTATCTGTCGAGTACACGTCCAGCGGTGGCCGGACGGTGCGCTCGGCCTCCCGCCATATTGGGCGGACAAAGCTATCCTGCAGCAGGCTGTCCATCGCCTGGCGAAGGCTAACAAAGTCCGACATAGGGTCCCAGCGAGTCAAGTCTCTCATAGTGATGCTCCTTTGTCATGCTAACTAAGTGCGTCAATGTCTGCTTGCCGGGTCAACGGATACGACGCAGCACACAGTGTCTGTGCCTGCGTATCTACTTGCCGGTCACCTTGATCTGGCGAGCCTTCTGCTGCTCCACCTTGGGCAGAGTAAGCTTCAGCACGCCGTGTTCGAGCTTCGCCTCGGCCTTGTCCGGATCAACGCTCGCCGGCAAGGTTATGCTGCGCTGCATGACGCCGTACGAACGCTCCTTGTAGGAGTAACGATCCTCTGAGACCGTCTTCTCCTGCTTGGATTCGGCGCGGATCGAGAGGACATCCCCAGTGATGCGAACATCAATGTCCTCCGGCTTCACGCCAGGCACTGTCACCTCAACCACTACGGCGTCATCCTGATCGTAGACGTCGAGAGCCATTGCACCGCGTGCGGACGCCGGGAACAAGGTGGAGAAAGGACGGACGAACGATTCCTGGAACAGCCGATCCACTGCGTCACGCAGAGTCATCAGATCGCTGCTCTCACGACGCGGTACCAGATCTGCCATAGTGCACCTCCTTGACTAACAGTGTTTGGCTGATTGCTATTGCCGTTACTAGGCAAGAGGATAAGGGGGCGTCATTAGACGGTCGTTAGACTATCATTAGAGGAGTATTAGCGGCGAGGCAACAACCTCAGCGCCGGCGGGATCCGCTCAGAAGGCTCATGTAGTAGAGCAGGGTGCTGAGGGCCTGCACCAGTGCAGCAACGTAGGTGAGGGCCGCGGCGTTCAGGACTTTGCGGGCGGCGGGCAGTTCGCTGCTGTCGAGAATGCCGGCCGAGTACAGCATGGCCAGACCGCGATGGCTCGCGTCCAACTCGACCGGGAGCGTGATCAGGGCAAACACGACCATGGCCCCAAAGGCGATAACGCCAACCTCGGCAAGTAGCGGGTTGGACGCCAGGTAGCCGATGATGAAGAGTATCGGCCCAAGCCAGGAACCCAACTGAACGACAGGGACAATGGCCGAACGCAGTCGCAAAGGAGCATAAGCAACTGCATCCTGTGTAGCGTGCCCCACCTCGTGAGCGACAACGGCTACAGCAGCGATAGAGGGTGAGACAATGCTGCCCTGAGACAGGTGGAGAACCTTTCCTCTCGGGTCGTAGTTGTCGGTCAGGTTGCCAGGGATGGCTTCAACGCTGATGCCGCTCAGACCAGCGACATCCAGCAGGCGTTTGGCGGCCTGAGCCCCCGTCATTCCGGCGGAGTTGGGCACGCGAGAGTACTTCCTGTATGCCGAACTGACGGCAGCCTGGGCGTAAAGCCCCAGGATGAGCGCCGGCAGCGCGAACAGCAAATAGGTGGGGTTCAGATAGAAATAGCCAAACATCGGTCACCTCAACACCAGGCACAGGGAACGGGGCGATGCTGACCCCTTCCCCAGTGCTTGAATCCTAACATCAGGTAAACTGATTATAGCCCGGACGAGCACCAGGCGCATAAAAACGCCGGCAGGCTGATGCGCTGGCGTAGGCATCGCCTTTGGCCAACGGCAGTTGGCCGGTGGTTGTCCTCAGGGCAGGTGCCGCACCCCCTGCACTGACCTGGGGCAGCCTGGGAGAAAAGCCAGCGGCACTTTGGCGATGTAGGTGTAGAGCGGATCAACGAACTGGGTGCAGCGGGCCTCAAGCACCTGACCCAAGAAGAGCACTGCCTCCGGTTCGGCAAAGCCATAGTCGTCGGCCAGCCAGTACACGAGTTCCTGAACCGCCAAGCGGAAGGCATCCTCTGCCGGCCGGGCGCAGCCGAAACAGGCGATATGAGTGGCGTTCACCAGGCGTGGCCAGGTCATTCGCGGTGGCCCAGGCAGCACGTCTACGGTTAGCCGGGCCTTAGCGCGGCACTCGATCCCCCCACCGCAACAGATCTCGCCGTCGCCCTGGATCGCGTGCGCGTCGCCTACGTGCAACAGTGCTCCCTCGACGTACACTGGCAGATAGATGGTTGCCCCGGCCGTCACCTCCTGAGCATCGAGGTTGCCACCATGCGGACCGTTCCGGCTGTTGAGCAGTTCCTCGCGGGCCGGTGCCGTGCCCACCACGCCGAGCATCGGGCGGACAGGCAGCTTGAAGTTCTCGCTCCACTCCACGTAACCATCGCGGATGCGCACGGTCTTGGTGACCACGCCCCACTCCTTCTGGCGAATCCAATCCGGGAATGGGTTGGCTCCAGGCGCAAAACCAGTGTAGCCGAGCTCGTCTGGCTCTATGGACTCAATACGCACGGCTAAGACGTCACCGGGTTGGGCACCACGCACATAGGTGCATCCGCTGGAAGGGTTCGGGCCCACCGCCAACTCGGGGCGGTAGACATCACTGATGTCTTGCAGCCAGCTGCCGGTGCATAGTTCGGTTTCCACTTCGAAGGTTTCACCGGGGTCTACCCACAGGGTAGGCTGGTTGTTGCGGCTGTGCGTGTAGTAGAGGACGTCTCGCGTCTGGCGCTGCATTTGCTACCTCCGCCTGGTTATTTGCTCCTCGATAGCCCATGGCGTTTCGGGTGTCAAGGGCAGGGCGTGGACCTCAGTGCGGCAAAACCACGGAGATTAAACTCCAGTCGGAACGCCGTTGCGGTGTGGACGTCGCTGGTGCACCGGCAGGCCTCTTCCGTCCCCTTCTTTGTCGCTGTTCGGTCGCCGCTCGATGACGATCGCGGCGTAAACTGACACTGCCTCGAGCATTGCGCCACGCCGATGGGCGGTCATCCATGGCGCGGAACCTACTTGGCCACGATCACCCTGACGGAGTAGGGTGGCGGGAAGTTGCCGGTCTTGTCCACGACAGTCAGGCGCAGCCAGTAGACGCCGGCCGGGAAAAGGCTCGTATCCCACGTCTGCAGCAAGCCGCCGTTGACCGGTTGGCGATGGACGTCGGTGATGACCGACCAGTTGGACGGTTGCTCACCCACGCCGACCTCAACCTTGTAGAACTGGAAATTCGGTATGTTGGCGACGCCGCTGATGGCAACGACTCCGCGCACCGTCTCTCCGGGAGCAGGGCTGCTGATGATGACGCCCTGGTTCGCGGCAGGCGCCGGCGCCGGAGTGATGGTCGGCGTCGGCGAGGGCTCGACTGTTGCCGGCGTTGCCGTCTCGGTCGGCGTTGGGCTTGGTCCAGGAGTGGCGGTGGTCGCATCCAGCCCCACGAGGGCGAGCGCGGACGGCTGCGGGAAACCGGGGGTAGGCGTCATGGTTGGGGGAAGGACGGTCGGCGGCTGTTGAGGTCGCCTGTCCTCAACCTGAGGCAAGTGCAACATTGGGATCAGGTAGGTGTTAGTGGCGAAGGCTGCACCGGCTATCACAAGCATGAGCAGGGCTCGCCCTCGGGCCCGGGCAATGCGCTTTCTTCCCTGCTCACGTTCCAGCCCGAAGATCGAGTCCTTCACCTCGCGATGGATGAGCAGGGCCTGGCGGACGAAGAGGAGGAACAGTAAGCCACAGAGTGCAGCAATCCAGTACCAGTGCTGCGAAAAGCGTTGGATGAAGACGACCATAGGGCCACCCGAGGATTGACTACTAGCAGTCTATCCGAGTTCAGCCCTGCGGGCCAAAGCGGCGAACGTCTAATCCGACGCCACGCGCAAGAGCAGGGCCCTGATCAGGCTGGCGAGACGTTCGGAAGCGATGCTGGTGATGCGCGTCACATCGGCATGTGTCGGCGGTTCGGGGGACGCAGCCACGTTGGTTATGACCGAAAGGGCGAGAACACTGGCTCCTGCGGCATGCGCGGCGACAGCCTCGGGTACGGTGGACATACCGACCGCGTCCGCTCCCAGCAGGCGCAGCAGGCGACGCTCGGCGGGCGACTCGAAGAGGGGACCCCAGACCATAGCGTAAACACCCTCATGCAATACGAAACCGAGGTCACTCGCAGTGGAAACGGCAGCCAGGCGCAAGTCGCTGGCGTACACCTGATCTTGGCTGACGAAGAAGGGCCACGGGTAACCAGACGCATTTGCAGCCGAGGCATATCCGCACAGACCTGGCAGGCTCAGGTGGTCGCGGAGAGCCATGATGTCCCCAACACTGAGATGCTCCGCAAGCCCTCCAGCAGCGTTCGTAAGGATGACGATCCGGGCTCCGGCCGTCAGAGCCAACCGTACGGCGCGGGTGCTGGCCTCAAGGGTATGGCCTTCGTAGAGATGGGCACGGCCCGCAAAGGCGAGCAGTGCCCAGGGTCCTGCGTTGCCGCCTGCGATGACTCCGGCATGCCCGGCCACGCCTGGGACCGGCAGACCCAGATCGCTGTAACTGGCCAGGTCCTCGAGCCCGAGATTGGCTGCCACCTTGGAAAGGCCGCTGCCCAGGACAAGGGCCACCCGAGGGCGCTGGCCGAGGAGAGAGCATAGCTTTTCCGCCGATGCGGCGAGAGCAGCTTGGGACGGTGGCGGTGTGAGATCAGTGGGCGGCATAGGTCGGGTCGCTGTCCTCAGCTTTGGCTGCACGAGCCAGGCGGGCATAGACCTGCGTGCTGGTCGGGCTTGCATGCCCCAGAAGCCGCTGTACCTCGGCCAGGTTGGCGCCGCCGCTCAGCCTGTGCGCTGCCGCCGAATGCCGCAGAGTATGGGGCGTTATGCTCTCATCGAGGCCAAGATGCTTGACATAACCTTTGATCACGAGCCACAGGCCCTGGCGGCTGAGGCGTTCGCCGCGGTGGTTCACGAAGAGGGCTTTCTGCTCGGGAGAGTTGATCATCTGGGCGCGAGCTTGCTCGAGATAATCGCGCAACGCCTGGGTCGCATTATAGCCAAGCGAGAGCGTACGTTGCGAGGTTCTGCCGCCGCACCGGACCGTGCCTGTGCTGAGGTTGACGTCGCTCACGTCGAGCGCGGTCAGTTCGCTGACGCGCATGCCCGTTGCGTACAGAAGTTCGAGGATGGCGCGATCACGCCGGCCTTTGCTGCTCTGGCTGGTACCGGGAAGCTGCAATAGCTGGGAGACTTCATCACTCGTAAGCGTGCGAGGGGTGGGCCGTTCCACGTGAGGAGAATCGAGGCCCTCTGCAGGGTCCTGGGCGAGAAGCCCCGATGACGCCAGGTAATGGCAGAACGAGCGGACGCAGGCGAGCTTACGCGCCAATGTACTGGCGGCGTATTCCTTGTGCGCTCCGCGAAGATACAGCTGGAAGCCGACCAGATCCTGCTTGTTCATGCTTGACCAGTCCGAGATCTGGGACTGGGTTACATAGTCCATGAACTGGTGCAGGTCATTGCGGTAAGCGGCGATTGTATTATCGGCGTATCGCTTTCGGTTTTTGAGGTCAGCAAGGAAGCGTTCGATGTAGCTCTGCATGGTCAGCTCCTCGGTTCTCCGCCACATAATGCCCCGTCTCTGAGCTTTTTACATATGCAGATTAGGTGCCAGTTTACATATGGGTCTGACCGAGTAGGCCGCTCGCCGTTATCAGAGCCATGGCGACCGGGCGATAGACAGGCGCAGCATCGCTGTGTACTATCGCATCTACCATGTCTCTCTTGGAGGTCGGTGTGGATAGGTTCCTGGTTGAGAAGTTAGAGCGGCGCATCCAAGAGGTGGGCCGCTCCGTCTACCTTGGTTCGCTGAGCGTTTCGCCCGTCAGGTGGAGCACGCAGTGGGTCGAAGGTGCTACGAGTCCAGACTACGATGATTCCGCCTGGCAGCTAGTCTCTGAGCCGTACCGGTGGGGCGGGCGGCGCGTACGCTGCAGCTTCCGCTGTCGCTTCGAGGTCCCCGCCGATTGGCGTGGTGGCAGTGTGGCACTCAGGATAGAACTTGCCCGTGGTATGCATGTCTCTGGTCCCGATGGCACTGTCTACCTGGACGGGCTCGCTTGGCAGGGAGTTGACGTTTACCACCAGGAGGTGCGCCTGCCCGAGCGCTACCAATCTGGACAGCATACTTTGGTGGTTGAGGCCTATAGCGGCACGGAGCCGGATTCGCAGGAGTTTGGCGGCGTGCGGCTGGTCCTGATTGACGAACAGGCTCGTGGCCTGTACTACGACGCCAAGACGGCACTGGACGCGGCACTGCTGCTGGAGGAGACTTCGTACGAGCGTGTGGCGATCCTTAACGCTCTGGATGAGGCGATCCTGCAAGTTGACTTTCGTGAGCCGCTCGCTGCCGCTTACAGGGCTTCACTGCCAGCGGCAAGGCGGGTCCTGGCCGAGAGGCTGTATGAGCGTGAATGGGGTAATGAGCGACCCGAGGTTATTGGCACAGGGCACGCGCACATAGACGTTGCCTGGCTCTGGACGTTGCTGCACACGCGCAAGAAGACGGGACGCACCTTCCTTACCGCGCTGCGCCTGATGGAGCAGTACCCCGAGTATCACTTCACACAGTCTCAACCACAGGTGTATGACTTCTTCCGGCATGACTATCCTGAGTGGTACGCGGAGGTCAAGAGGCGCATATCGGAGGGCAGATGGGAAGCGACCGGCGGCATGTGGCTCGAAGCCGATAGCAACATCTCAGGCGGTGAATCGCTCGTCCGTCAGATCATGTTCGGCAAGCGTTTCTTCCGGCGTGAATTCGGAGTCGAAGACAAGGTGCTATGGCTGCCGGATGCCTTTGGCTACACGTGGGCTCTGCCTCAGATCATGGCTCGCTCTGGCCTCAAGTACTTCATGACGACCAAGATCAGCTGGAGCGAGTATAACCGCATGCCTCATGACACCTTCCGCTGGCAGGGCATAGACGGCACCCAGGTGCTCACTCACTTCATCAACACGCCCCATTCGCGCATCGCCACCTACAACGGCTCAGTGACCCCGGCTGAGATCAAAGGCACCTGGGATAGCTATCGGGACAAGGACGTCAACTCCCGCCTGCTGACGGCGTTCGGCATCGGCGATGGCGGCGGCGGTCCGTCGGCTGACATGCTGGAGCGCGGTCGGCGCCTGGCGAACCTTCCCGGCATGCCCCGCTTCAGGCAAGGCAGCGCCACGGCGTATTTCGAGTCCCTTGAGCCACTTTGGCCAAAGCTGCCGGTGTGGAACGATGAGTTGTATCTGGAATACCACCGCGGCGTCTTCACCTCTCAGGCGCGCAACAAGCGCTACAACCGCCGGTCTGAGATCGCCTACCACAACGCCGAAGCCCTGTGCTCTATCGCTAGTCTCTTCGGAGCCCAGTATCCATCGGCGCCACTGGCGGCGGGCTGGGAGAAGATCTTGCTGAACCAGTTTCACGACATTCTGCCTGGCTCGTCCATCGGCGAGGTCTACGAGGAGAGCCACAGGCAGTACGAGCAGGTGCTGGCAACCGCTGCCGAAGCCCAGCAAGGAGCTATGGCAGCGCTTGCCGCTCGCATGGACACTGGCGAGGGCGCACTGATCGTGTTCAACACTCTGGGCTGGCAGCGATCAGGGCTACTGCGGGCGACCTTACCGCCTGACGTCTCGCCTCTAGATGATCAAGGTAAAGCTCTCGTGACTCAGCCTCTGCCAGACGGCAGTACCCTCGTCGAGGTTGAAGTGCCGGCCTACGGGTGGTGCCGTTTGGCTTTGGGCACGGCCGCCGGTGCGACAGCGACAGCATCGCTCCGCGCCGAACCGCACCTGCTGGAGAGCCCGTATTTGCGCGTGAGCTTCGACAACTGCGGCCGTATCGTCTCCCTTGTGGACAAGATGGCACAGCGCGAAGTTCTCGAGGAGGGGCGGCCCGGAAACCAGTTCGTCCTTTTCGAAGACAAGCCGCTGGCCAACGACGCCTGGGACATCAACCTGTTCTATCAGGAGAAATCCTGGCCCATAACAGGTGAGGCCCGGATGCGCGTGATCGAGCGGGGCCCGCTGCGAGCCGGCATCGAAGTGTGCCACGAATTCCTGCATTCCCGACTTTGCCAGCGCATCTATGTGTACGCTGGCTCTCCTCGACTTGACTTCGAGACCAGCATAGACTGGCACGAGCATCACTTGCTGCTCAAGGTGGCCTTCCCCGTGGCCGTACACAGTCGCCGTGCTACCTATGAGATCCAGTTCGGCGCCATAGACCGACCGACCCACTGGAACACCAGCTGGGACCTGGCTCGCTTCGAAGTGCCGGCACAGCGTTGGGCTGACTTGTCCGAAGCCGACTATGGCGTCAGCTTGCTCAACGACTGCAAGTATGGTTACGACATCCACGACAACGTGATGCGCCTGACGCTGATCAAGAGCGCAACCTCACCCGACCCTGAGGCTGACCAGGGTGAGCACCAGTTCACTTACTCCGTTCTGCCTCACAAAGGGGATTGGCGCCGGGAGACACTGAGGCAGGCTGCGGATCTGAATGTGCCATTGCTGGCCGTTGTCGAGCCAGGGCACAGCGGAACGCTCCCTGGCCGCTGGTCGCTCGTCCAGTCCTCAGCTGAGAATATCATCATCGAGACGGTGAAAAAGGCCGAGGATAGCGATGACCTTGTGGTCAGGGTGTACGAAAGCCAAGGACGGCGGGGACGGGCAACGCTGAACTTCCCCAGCGACATTGCGGCCGCCAGTGAGTGCAACCTGATGGAGGAAGAGGAACAACCTGTCGCATTTGCCGGACGCGAACTCGGCTTCGATTACAGGCCTTTCCAGATACGTACCTTCAAGCTGTCTCTGCGCTAGTTGCTTGGGGCCCCGGTGCTACGGTGCCGGGGCCCCAATTGTCAGAGTATCAGGCAGCAATCGCCGAAGCTGAAGAAGCGATATCGCTCCCTGATGGCCTCGGCATAGGCGCCGAGGACGAACTCTCGGCCGGCGAAAGCAGAGACCAGGAGTAGCAGCGTCGAGCGCGGCAGGTGAAAGTTGGTCAAAAGGGCGTCAACGCCCAGGAAGCGGTAGCCGGGGACGATATAGAGGCTGGTCTCGCCTTGGTACGCGGTGTAGGTGGTGGTCGCTCCCAGACGTGTTGCTTTGGCCGCCGCCGATTCGAGCACGCGAACAGCCGTTGTGCCAACGGCGACGACGCGCCGTCCTTCTGCCCTCGCCAGCGATAGCCGGCTGGCTACGTCTTCGGGCAGATCGCACCATTCGGAGTGGATGGCATGGTCCTCGACGTGTTCTGCCTTGATTGGGCGGAATGTGTCCAGGCCAATGTGTAGCGTCACCTCTTCAATCTGCACGCCCTTGCCCCGGATCGCGTCTAGCACCCTCGGAGTGAAGTGCAGGCCAGCCGTCGGCGCAGCGGCCGAACCGTCGCTGTCGCCGAATACCGTCTGGTAGCGCTCGGGGTCTGCCAGGTGTTCGTGAATGTAGGGAGGGAGCGGTGTCTGTCCGTGTCGCTGCAGCCATGTCTCGGCTGGCTGGAGGAAGCGCACAACGCGCGCTCCCGAGGGCGTGATCTGTAGTAGTTCCAACTCCGGACCGATCTCCCCGGCTGTCGGGTCAATCAGCTCCAGGCGTGACCCCGGCCGAGCACGGCGGCCGCGCACCAGCGCTTCCCAGGTGTCGCTCTGCAGACGTCGTAGGAGCAATAGCTCGAGTTTGCCACCACTTGGCACTTTTCTTGCCCAGATTCTGGCCGGGATAACCCGGGTGCGATTGAGAACCAGGACGTCGCCAGGAACGAGATAATCAGGCAGGTCTATGAAGTGGCGGTGTTCGAGAGTGCGCGACTGGCGATGCATGACAAGCATGCGCGCCGCATCGCGCGGCTCGATGGGCACCTGAGCGATGAGCTCGGGCGGCAGCGAATAGTCGAAGTCAGAGGTTCTCAAGATCAATCTCGCCGGAGCGCTCAATGGGCAAGCGGGTGTAGCGCTCAAACTCGCTGAAGAGACAACCGCAGTACTGTTGCCGATATAGTCCGTATTCGCGCGTCAGGCGCGAACGCTCGCTCCAACCTCTTCTCATGTTCTCGAAGTAGAACTCGACACCGTGGCGCGCCGCCTCCTCCTCTCCGATGCGCCGGAGCATGGCCTGATCCTGGTAGGGACTGACCAGCAGGGTTGTCGTAAACCTGGGCAGGCCCAAGCGCCTGGCGGCGGCTGCTGCTCTGCCAAGGCGCAAGCTATAGCAGACGGCGCAGCGCTCACCCTTGCGTTCATGGCCTGCGACCATGGCCAGGAACTGCGCCGTGTCATAGCCACGTTCCCAGACCATGGGCAGTCCCACGAGCGCCGCATAGGCAACCAGGCTCTGCCGCCTGGCCTCGTGTTCGGTCCAGGGCTGGATATTCGGGTTGTACCAGTAGCCTGTAAGGCTGTAGCCCAGGTCTCTCAGATGCACGACAGGATAGGTGGCGCAAGGTGCGCAGCATATGTGCAGAAGCATGGCATCGCTGGCTGCGGCGCCGTCGGCTTGTGGCATGCGAACCAACTCCCGAGGCTGTATGCACGGCTCATTATACTGCGACGTAGCGGCGAGGGCCCGCTGTTGACCGCAGGAAGTCAAGTCGGCTATCCTCGGA
>DAOTVV010000016.1:0-16963 GCA_034436255.1 Anaerolineae bacterium | reverse complement strand
CACTCACCGGGGTGACGCTGCCTTTCGTAAGCTACGGCGGCTCGTCCCTGCTCACGTCCTTCCTCGCGATAGGCCTGCTGGCGTGCCTGGGCTCAAGGTGCGAGACAACCGATCCGGCTTCGCCGGTTCGGCGCTGGGGGCGCCCAGTCTATGCCGGTCTGGCAACGGCGCTGGCGGTCGTCGCTGCCAGTTTTGCCCTTTGGGCCCTCCTCGGCTCGGCTGTCCTCACCCGCTCCCTCCCAAGCGCTTGAGCCCTCTTCCCGGTGTCTGCGAGCCATGGCAGCTGTTTCGTCCGTTGTCTCTTGCGGCCGAGCAAGCGCAGTCAGTCAGCAGAAGAGTGGCACAGGCGCCAATGGCTCAGCTCGGGAAAGGCCCGGCCCTTTCGCTTGGTCCCGGGCTCTATTGGTGCGGCAAGCACCTGCCCGCTGTTTTGGCTTTGTGGCAACCGGCGTGCTAAGCTGGCGCCGTTGCACCCGGGGCACAAGGGGGACAAGGTATGCCTGAGGGAGAAGGGCCTGATCGCGGCCGTGCCCGGCTGCTGATAGTGAACGTCGTGGCTATGGCGGCCGGGCTCGTGTTCCTCATCGCCGCCTGCGTCCTTCTCGGCTGGCATTACGCCGTCGGTCCTCTGCCCAAGTGGGTCGGGGTACTGGTCGCCGCCCTTGGCTTCATCTCAGCCACGGCGATAGTCAGTGCGACCGCTATGTACTATTGGCGAGCAAGGAACGATCGCCGGCGCAGCTAGGCAGGAAAGGGCCTCGCTCCCGGGGTTGGTTGCAGTCGGCCAGTCTGCACCTGCCCGCCCTGGCGCCTTGAAGGCCCAGCGGCATAGGGCCACGGAAAAAGGAGGGCCGCAGGCGGACGAAGGAGGGAGCCCGCCTGCGGCTGGTAGGAAGGTAAAGGAGGCTACCGAGTGGCTGTCGGTAGTGGAAGGTTCACTCTGGTGTTCTGAATTCCACTAGCATCGCCGGCCAGTGGACATCAAAAAACCTCTCAGAACGCATCACTCCTAAACTACCGTGATTGCGCCTGCGAGGTTAGCTGACGGGTTAGGACAGTGCCCCTGCCTCGACGAGCGAGGCATTCACCCCTAGCGGCGGTTCCCCCGTTCCGCTCAACGGCGGATTCGGCGTCGCATATTCAACTGCGGCAGATACTACAATGGCCAGTGGCTTCCTGTCAAATCCGCCCCGCGCCAGTGAAAGTGCTCTGTATTGCCTGCTGCACCGAGCCAATAGAGGTCTGGCTCGCTGTTTCAGGCCCAGGTCTTGCCTACGGGTGCTGCCCGACAGATCGGCAGTTGCCGTCTCTCAGGACGTATGTTAAGCTGCGTGTGTGAATGAAACGCATAGGCGATGAGGCTCGCCATCGGGCCAGTTGCCCGTAACTATCGTGAGATTGATGGCCTCTACCGGAGGAGTGCGTCGGTAGAGGCCTTTTGTGTACACAGAGGTGCCCAGTGCGACAGATTGAGGACGTTCAAGCGGCCGCTGCCCTGCTGAGGGCGAATGTGGCCCGTGTCATTGTCGGCAAAGACGACGTCGTGGATCAGCTTGTCATCGCTTTGCTATGCGAGGGCCACGTGCTGCTCGAGGACGTGCCCGGCACAGGCAAGACGACGCTCGCCCGCGCTTTGGCGGCCAGCCTTGGCTGCTCCTTCCAGCGTATCCAGTTCACGCCTGACCTTCTCCCAGGGGACATCACCGGTTCGAGCATATTCGACCAGCGCTCCGGCCAGTTCGAGTTCAGACCAGGACCAGTGATGTCCCAGATCGTGCTGGCCGACGAGGTCAACCGTGCCGGACCGCGCACACAGAGCGCCCTCCTCGAAGTCATGCAGGAACGACAGGTCACGGTGGACGGAGTCACCAGGCCAGTGCCACGTCCTTTCCTGGTGCTCGCCACGCAGAACCCGATCGAACTGGAGGGTACCTTCCCCTTGCCCGAGGCTCAGGTTGACCGTTTCCTGTTGCGCTTGCAGATCGGCTACCCCGCTTTCGAGGACGAGCGCGCCATCATGAGGCGCTTCCGTCTCTCGGACCCCTTGCAGGAGCTGCAGCCAGTGCTGGCTGGAGATGAGATACTGGAACTCGCTCAGGTGTGCCGCACGGTGTACCTGCACCCATCGCTCGAGGACTACATCCTGCAGCTTGTAAGGGCTACCCGGGAGAGCGAGGCCCTGGCCCTGGGAGCCAGCCCGCGAGGTACGTTGGCCCTCATGCGCGCCTCTCAAGCGAGAGCAGCGATGCTCGGCCGCAGCTATGTACTCCCGGGCGACATTCAGGCTCTCGCCAAGCCAGTTCTCGCTCACCGGTTGCTCGCCAGCGCTCGTACACGTCTGCGTGGCCGGCAGGCAGAGGAGATCGTCTCCGATCTGGTGGCCCGCCTGCCGGTGCCCGTCGAGGAAAGCTGGCCGGAACTGTCGGTGCCATGACCGGAACACTCTGGTGGTGGCTGCTGGCCGGCTTGTTCGTGGTCAGTGCCCTTCGCCATAGTACCAGCCTTTTCCTCCTGGCCCTCTTGCTCTCGGCCGCCAGCCTGGCCTCTCTCCTCTGGTCGCGCTATGCCTTGGCACAGGTGCAATTCCGGCGCCATCTCGGCCAGGACCGGCTCGCTTTCGCCGAGGAAACTGACCTGGTAGTGGACATCTACAACGCCAAACCGCTTCCAGTGCCGTGGCTGCTGGCCTCAGATGAGTACCCGGAGGGATTGACTCTGCTGACGGGCAAGCTCGGCATGAGCAGCGAGACAGCTTTCCGGCGTGCCTTGATCAACCTTGTCTCGCTACGATGGTACGAACGGGTCCGCCGCACCTATCGCGTGCGAGGGGACAAACGAGGCGTGTACCAGTTCGGACCGGCCGAGCTCGAAGCAGGGGACATCTTCGGCTTGCGCCGCCAGCGCAAAACCGTAGCGACAACCGATACGCTGCTGGTCTACCCTAAAATCGTCCCCATCGAGGAATTGGGCTTGCCAGCCGCCCGCCCCGTGGGCGAGTTGGCGACGAAGACCCGCCTCATCGAAGACCCCTTGCGTTACCTGGCCGTCCGCCCCTACAGACCGGGCGACAGCCTACGTCACATCCATTGGCGGGCGACGGCCCGCTCCCAGAAGGCCGTGCCCGCCGAACTCTACACACGCAGTTTCGAGGCCAGTTCGAGTCAGGTGCTCGAGCTCTTGGTTGACGTGCAGACTGCCGACAATCCCTATTCCATCGTGCCCGCCTATCTGGAATTCATAATCAGTGCCGCCGCCTCTATTGCCGTGGCGGCGCTTCAGGATGGCTACGCCGTGGGCCTGTTGGCCAATGCGGGCGCCAGCTCCAATGCCTCCGGTGGCGGCCGCTATGGCCCCACGGTGGTGCCTGCAGGGCGCAGCCCGGCACAGGCAGTCACGCTGCTCGAAGCCCTGGCGGATCTATCCAACTTCCGGCTGCTCCCTGCCGCACAGTTGCTCGAACGCACGGGCGCCCATAGCACTGGTCACGACGGCCTGCCGTTAGGTGCCACTTTGCTTGCCCTGACGGCGCAACCGGCGAATTCCGAGGGCTTCGCGCAACTGCAGGAAGCACTGCTCAGCCTTCAGGACCAGGGTCACCCCGTGGCTCTCCTCGCCGCTGGCGACGAGGCACCGACCGCCAGCGATCAGATACCTACTTACTACCTTGGGGGCGAAGATGCCTGGCAGAAACTGGCCGGGCTGGAACTGGCTTGACAACCTAGCCCTCCCCCTCGCCTCGGCGATGATGCTTACGGCCTGGGTGGTACCGGTGGTCAACGCGGTGCTGGCCATCGTCCTGGTCCACCCGACGGGGCTGACCCTGCCAGCATGGCTGCCGCTTCTGCTGCTACTGGGTGGTTCGCGTCTGGGCCGCTTCGTGGCCGCCTCTCGCCGTTGGCGTTGGGCAGCGGGCGTTGGTGGATTGCTGGTTGCGGTGGCGACGCCAGCAGTCTCCCTGCCGGGCGCCACCCCACAGGTTTTGTACCGCCAGGCGTTCGACTGGAGCACTGGCCTACCGGCGGTGTGGCTCCTCTTCGCCACGGGCCTCGGGCTCTGGCTGAGGGCCGTGAGCATTGACTGGGCGGAGGCGGCGACCCTGCGTAAGGGCTTCCTCACGGGCCTGATCGCTCTAGCGCTACTCGCTGCTGCTTTCCCAGGCAGCCTGGCTGGGTGGCCGTTACTCTTCGCCCTGTCCAGCCTGTCTGGCTTCGCCCTTGCCTCCTTCTTGGATACACGCCAGGAAAGTCAGCGCCTCACAGGCATGGCCCAGGCGCCCAGCCGATACTGGCTGACGATCACGGCTGCCTCCGTGCTCATACTGCTCGTCGCCGCCTGGGCTACCAGCCTGGTGCTCGGCCCCAGTCATGTGCGTTGGCTACTGCAAGGCTTGACCTGGTTGCTGCGCCTGCTCGTGACGCTACTCTACTACCCTGTGCTGGCCATCGCCTATGTGGTGTTCGCCGTTTTCGGGCCATTGGTCAACTGGCTTCACGGGCTACCTGCGGACCAGGTGCGCCCGCAGACGGAAGCGCCGGACCTCGCGAAGCAGCTTCAGGAGCTGCCATCGAAAACGCAGAGCATCGGCCTGGCTGGACCATGGCTTCAGGCAGGGCTGATTCTAGCAACTTTGATCCTGGCGGCGCTGATCAGCATCGCCCTGGCACGTCGCTGGTATGTGCGCACGGCCGACGGCGTCTATGAAGATCGCCGCCTGGAATGGTCCTGGGACCTGATGCGCGGACAGTTGCGGCAATGGCTGGCGGCGAGGTCGCGGCGCAGGCGCCGAGAGCGTTTCCTGCCTCTGGATGAGGACGATCGCGAGCGTATTCAGGTGCGCCTGGCCTATCGTCACCTGCTTGAGCGGGCGGCCGAGGCGGGGGCGCCGCGCCAGCCAGGGCAGACGCCTGAGGCTTATCAGGTAGCTCTATCCGCGCGCTGGCCGGCGGCGACCGAGCCCTTGGCCGTTCTCACCCAGGCCTACGTGCAGGCGAGGTATTCGCCCGGGAAACTGGATAGTGCCTTGGTGGCCGAAGCCGTCGCCGCGGCCGGTGAGTTGCAGGAACGATTGGCCCAGGCTCCGGCGGACGACACTTCTGCAGCCACTTCCGCTGCAGCGCCTGAAGTCGCCTAGCGCGCCTGCCCGCAGTCTCACTTCGGGGTTCCTCGTGGGTGGGCGCTCAGTCGCGAAGTCAACACCAGAACATGGCCCTGCGGGCATGGGTTGCCATCGCATCAGGCTAGCAGCGCCGCCCAGCCCGTGATTTGGCAGGCACGCCGCAGACCGTCTTACCAGTGACCAGCTGGCAACTTACCTGCCACCTGCTCGGATAGGCCTCACGCCGTTACCCCAGCAGATGTCATGCGTCGGGCTTGGCGAACTCAGACGGGCTCGAGAATACGATGCAGCGCTTCCCCCGCGCATAACCAATGAGCGTCAGGCCATAGCGCTTCGCTAGCTCGACCGCCAGATCCGTAGGCGTCGTACGCGATATGACCGCCGACACCTGCATGCGTACGGCCTTGTGGAGCATCTCGGAAGAAACGCGCCCGCTGGTCAAGAGCACAAGCCCCTTCGTATCCAGGCCGGTGAGCAGGCTGTGGCCCATAAGTTTGTCGAGCGTGTTATGGCGCCCGATATCCTCGTAGAGAGCAAGCAACTTCCGGCCGTCGCTGAGAGCGGAGGCGTGCGTGCCGCCTGCTGCACGATGAACGACGGCCCCTTCTTGCAACTGGCGCATGAGTGCGGCGGCTCCCTCAGTGCTAATGCTGGACGGAGGTACCGTTCCCTCTGGCCAGGCCTGACTCAGAGACAAGCCCTGACCGCATCCCGAAGTCACCACAGCCGCTGGTGGCGGGTGCACGCCGTCTTGCCGGACGCGCAGGCTGATGCGGCTGGGGTCGTCCTCGCAGTCCTCCATGGTGAGCACGTCAGACAGCTTCTCGAGCAAACCGGCGAAATAGGCGAACCCAAGTGCCAGTTGCCGCCGGGCCGTCGGAGTGCACATGATGGTGACCCAGGGTGCGCCGTTGACCCACAGCGATAATGGCGCCTCTACCGGCACCGACCATCTGTCGGCGAAGCTGCCGTCCGGCTCACGAACGAGACACTCTAGCTCGCGGTCTGAGCTTTCCATAGCCCTTGCTGCTCTATGATCCCCTGGATACGCGCCAGATCCTCAGGTGTATTGGCGTTGAGAAAGGAGAGACCCTTGGGGTCCCACCGCCTCCAGATAGCCTCCGCAACTACACCCAGCCTGATCTCCCCGAAAACGCTCCGCACCTGCCGCTTGCCAGCGCCCAGGGCGGCTGCGATCGGCGGCAAGCAGGCCTGGCGGTAGACGCCGATCAGGGGTTCATACTCTCCCTGGTTGATCGGCACAACCGCATCGAAATCATCGCTTGAACGTAGGATTCCCTCTAGAAGCGGCGCCTGCAGCAGCGGCGTATCGCAAGCACTCACCAGCACGTCGGCTCCTGCAGCGCACAGCCCGGCGTAGATGCCGGCAAGAGGACCGGCACCATCCAACAGGTCGGGCACGAAACCAACGCCCAAATCCCGAGCCAGTTGCGGTGAACCACCCACAAGCCGCACTTCGCCAATGACGGCTCGCAGCGCCCCGACTACCCAGGCGACCAGTGGCTTGTCAAAGAGAAGCAAGCCGGCCTTGTCAACGCCCATGCGCCGGCTCCGCCCGCCGGCCAGCACTATGCCGACGGTGCGGGACGTAGGCACCGGCGCCCTCCGGCGACCCGGGTCGGCGCCGCGGTTGCGGCTGAACGCAGCGAGTTCTCGATGCTACACCACCTGCCGGACCCGCACAGCGCACACCTTGTACTCCGGGGTCTTGGCGATGGGATCCAACGCAGCGTTGGTCAGCACGTTAGCCGCTGCCTCGGCATAATGGAAGGGGATAAAAAGGACCCCCGGCCGTATTCGCCTGGTAAGCCAGACCTTCAAGGTTATCTCGCCGCGGCGACTGGCCACGAGGACCTTTTGCCCCGAGTCAATCCCGATGCTGGCCGCGTCATCCGGGTGCATTTCCACATAAGGCTCTGGCGACTCCTGTTCCAGCTTCTCAGAACGCCGGCTCATGGATCCGGTGTGCCACTGGAACATCAGCCGGCCAGTGGTCAGAGTGAGCGGATACTCATCATCCGGCAGTTCAGCGGCAGGTCGGTAGTGAACTGGCTGGAAACATCCCAGCCCACGGGTGAATGTCCCACGGTGGAGAACAGGTGTGCCGGGATGATCTGTCGCAGGCACTGGCCACTGGAGAGAACCCAGTTGTTCCAACCGGCTAAAAGACACACCGGCATAGCTGGGCGTCACAGCCGCAATCTCATCCATTACCTCTGCCGGGGAGGTGAAATCGAACCCCGTCGCCCCCAGGCGGCGGCCCAGAGAGGTTATGATCTCCCAGTCGGGCCTGGCCGCCCCTATCGGCTTGATAGCCTGGCGCACCAATTGAACGCGTCGGTCGGTGGCGGTGAAGGTGCCATCCTTCTCAGCGAAGGAGGTCCCCGGCAGGACGACATCGGCCAGGCGGGCTGTCTCGGTCAGGAAAATGTCCTGCACGACGAGGAAATTGAGCTTCTCCAGGCACTGGCGCACATGCCCGGCATCCGGATCCGAGAGCATGGGGTTCTCGCCCATGATGTAAAGCGCCGCGAGCGTCCCCTCGTCGGCCGCGGTAATCATCTCAGTGACGGTCAGACCTTGCCGATCCGAGAGATGCTCCACATGCCAGCTTGCCTCAAACCTGGCACGAACTTCCGGCAGCGTCACCTTCTGATAGCCAGGGTACACATCCGGCAACCCGCCCACGTCGCAGGCACCCTGCACGTTGTTCTGCCCTCGCAACGGGTTGACACCCCCGCCCTCCACTCCGACATTACCCGTGAGCATCGCGAGGTCCGCGCAGGCTTTCACGTTGTCCGTGCCACTGGTATGTTGGCAGATGCCCATGGAATACAGGATCGCCGCCGGCCTGGAGCTTGCATACAGGCGCGCTGCCGTTCGCAGCCCATCCGCTGGTATTCCCGAGATCTCCTCTACTCGCTCGGGGGTGTACTCAGTTACTAGGCTCCGAAGTTGCTCGAAACCCTCGGTTCGATTGGTGACATACTCACGATCATACAGGCCCTCGCTGATGATGACGTTCATCAGGCCGTTGAGCCAGGCAACGTCGGTACCCGGGCGAGGACGAAGATAGACGTCAGCCAGCCGCCCAATCTGCACCTTGCGCGGATCAATGACTATCAGCTTGGCCCCGCGCTCCCTCGCAGCCATCGCCTGGCTGGCGATGAGTGGGTGCGCCTCTGTGGTGTTCGAGCCGGTGATCAGAAAACACTGCGTGTGTGTGCGAAACTCAGGGATCGAGTTCGTCATCGCCCCGCTCCCGAAAGTCGTGGCCAGACCGGCCACCGTAGGAGCGTGTCAAAGGCGGGCGCAGTGATCTACATTGTTAGTGCCGATGGCGACGCGTGCCAGCTTCTGCAGCAGGTAGTTCTCCTCGTTGGTGCACTTGGCCGAGACGAGAAAGCCGATCCCGTCCGGACCACACTCCGCTTTCACAGCCGTCAGCCGCTCTGCAATCAGATCCAGAGCCTCATCCCAGGACGCTTCACGCAGTTGGCCGTCACGCCGTATCATGGGCACCCTGAGCCGGTCGGGGTGATTCACGAAAGATGCTGCGTTCCAACCCTTTATGCACAGGCGCCCCTGGCTCACCGGATGCTCTTTCGCAGGCAACACACCTACTAGCTCGCCGTCGAGCACCTGCAGGAACAGCCCACAGCCAACGCCGCAATAGGGGCAGGTGGTGAGAACGTTCTGGTACTTCATCAGCCTTCCTCGTCCTAGTGCTTCCGCAGAGGCGCGTCCGTAAGGTCTAGCGACAGGGGTGGCACCGACTTGATGTCACTCCCTGGCTCGTATCCGAGAAGATCGGCGACGTCCCGTCTTATTAGGTCGTATAGGACCGTAAGCGGAATGTGAGCCGGGCAGGTCAACTCACACTGTCGGCAGGCAACGCAGCGGCTAGCCATGTGCATTGCGCGGATCAGGCGGAATGTGGGAAAGGGCGGGGCAAGTACGCCTGGTTCCACCCACAGCGGGTTTTCGAGCGCACAGGCTTCGCAGAAGCATTCGGGACAGATGTTCCGGCAACCATAGCACTTGATGCACTTGACGAACTGTTGCCTCCAGAACTCGCGCCGCTCTTCAAGCGGCATGTCGTTATACTGGGCAACAAGCGGGTTCGGTTGCGCCCCCGCCACGGCTTCTCCGAGCACCACAGCATTCAGAAGGCCGTCAATCTGAGGCGCCGGCTGAGCGCAGTGACACTCCTGCGCTTCATCTGCCGTGCAAGAGACTGCCACTATCCACAGCCGATCAGGGAACACCTGCGCACGCTTGGCCATCTCCACCAGCGCACGCACATCGCAGGCCCGCGCGACCACGCCCAACACGGCCTCTGTGTAGCGCTTCTGCAGCAGTGAGACGATCGTTGCCAAAGGATACCGAGGCGCCAGAACCAGCTCGCCTACTTCATCTGCGGAGCCAAACAAATAGGGCGCCGTACCCTGAGTTGTCCGCCGCAGCGCCACGACTCCTTCAACGTCGCTCAGCCGGGACCTGACCAGGCTGCGGACCTCTTCAATCAGGGGTGCCACTGACTGGACCCTCGCATACGGGCACGGAAAAGTCGGAGCAGTACTGTGCCATAGCGACCATCCTCACTAGCTTCATCCACCGGCGGAGGCCTCTCCCACTTCCTGGGACAGCGGTCCAAGAGAGCGGATCTTCTCAGCAAACTCCGTCGTCACCTGGGCAAACCGTGTGGCCTCAGCAGAGGAAACAAAGTCAAGTCCCAGCCGCTCTGGGTTGATGCCGACATAACTGAGCAGATTGCGCAGGAGCGGGACACGCTTGACAGTGCGGTGGTTGCCGCTGTTGTAGTGGCAGTCTCCGATGTGACAGGCGAGGATCAGCACCCCATCGGCCCCGCTACGGAAAGCACGCAGCACCATCTCCGGCGACACGCGCCCCGAACACATAACGCGCACGGGCAGCACACATGCTGGCGACTCCAGACGGGCGATACCCGCACCGTCAGCACCAGCATATGAGCACCAGTTGCAGAGGAAGGCAATGATCCTGGGTTCGAAAGCTGTCCCTTCGGCTGCGCTACTCATGGACCGGTCTCCCTCCTGCTAGGACCACGTCGGCTTCTCTAGAGTGCTGCCGCAAGCAAGCCATCAACCTGAGCGACAAGCTCTTCATTCGTGAAATGGAGAGCATCAATGGCGTTAGCCGGGCAGGCAGCGACGCAAGTCCCACAACCCTGGCAGAGAGTGGGGTTGATAACGGCCTTGCCATCGCTGCCGCGGGATATCGCCGAGTATGGACATACCGGAATGCAATCGCCGCAGCCAACGCAGTCCTCCGCATTGATCCGGGCAACTGTTGGCGAGACGATGACCTTTCCCCGGTTGAACAGGCGGACTACCTCCATGGCAGCGGCGCTAGCATGCGCTACAGTGTCGAGCACGTCCCTGGGCGCCTGGCACGAACCCGCCAGGAAGACGCCAGCTGTGTTGGTCTCCACGGGTCGAAGCTTGGGGTGAGCCTCAGCGAAGAAACCGTCGGCTGTGCGGCCGACGCCGAACAGCGACGCGATTTTGCTCGCGTCGGGCTGGGCCTCAACCGCGGTCGCGAGGATTACCATGTCAACTTCCACCGTGAGCGGCCGCCCCAGATCGGTATCCTCCGCTTTGACTCGCAGCCTGCCGCTCGGCAGCACCTGCACCTCGGCCCCACGGCCCCGCACGAAGGTGACACCCTCTTCCTGAACCCGCTGGTAGTACTCATCATAGGCCTTGCCGAAGGCCCGAACATCCATGTGGAAGTCGTAGACATTGGCACCAGTCTTGTCACGGACCTGGTGGGCGTGCTTGAGTGAGTACATGCAGCAGATGCGCGAGCAATACGTGTGGGCGTGCTCGTCCCGGCTGCCGACGCAATGCAGTATGGCCACATCCTTGGGCTGCCTGCCCTCGGCAGTGAGAATCTTGCCGCTTGTGGGCCCACTAGCGCTCGTCAAGCGTTCGAACTGAATGCCGGTCAGAATGTTGGGCGAGAGACCGTAGGAATACTGAGGCAACTTGGTAGGGTCCCAAAGAGCGAGCCCGGTGGCGATGACTATCGCCCCGACGTTCAGATCAACGAACTCGTCCTGTTGTTCGTAATCTATGGCCCCGATCGGACACACCTTCTGGCACACTTTGCAGCGGCCCTTGGTGAAGTACAGGCAGTTATCCCGGTCTATGACTGGGATGTTGGGGACTGCCTGGCCGAACGGGCGGTAGATGGCTTTGCGCCTACCCATGCCTGCTTCGTACACGGAATCTATGACCTTGGTGGGGCACTTCTCCTGGCACATGCCACAACCAGTGCAGATATCCTCCCTCACCGACCGTGCGTGTTTGCGGACCCGCACCGTGAAATTGCCAACGTACCCGGAGACGGACTCTACCTCACTGTAGGTGAGCAGCTTGATCCCTCGATGCCGACCGGCATCCATCATCTTTGGCCCGAGTATTCAGGTGCTACAATCCAGTGTGGGAATGGTCTTGTCGAGCTGTGCCATGCGCCCGCCGATGGACGGCTCGCGCTCGACCAGGTAGACGGGGTAACCGGAGTCGGCAATGGACAAAGCAGCCTGAATCCCTGCTATGCCACCGCCAACAACCAGCGCGCTTCGCTGAACCGGCTCCTCCCTCGGCTCCAGAGCCGTCTGGTAGCGCACACGCGCCACGGCGGCACGCACCAGCCTTTTGGCTTTCTCGGTAGCCGCATCGCGGTCATGGATCACCCAAGACACGTGCTCACGGATGTTGGCCATTGCGAGAAAATAGGGGTTAAGCCCGGCACTGGCAAGCGTGGTCTGAAACGTCTGCTCGTGCATGCGTGGGCTACAGGAGGCGACAACAACACGGTCGAGATCGAACTCGCGTATGACCTCTCGGATCATCCGCTGCCCGGGGTCGGAACAGGTGTACTTGTGCTGCCGCGCTACGACGACGTCCGGCAGTTCGGCAGCCATGGCAACCACTGCCGGCACGTCCACGGTTGCGGCGATATTGGTGCCACACTCGCATACGAAGACGCCAATCCGCGGTGCAGCCATCGAGCGTTCTCCTTACTCCTGGTGGTGGGTCTCGACGTCAGCCAGGCGAGCCAGAACTGGCCCTGCCGACACTATGTGTCTCTCAAGCAGCAGGTCGCCCTCAGGCAACCCGAAGGCAAGCCCAATCAGCTGAGGAAGAAAGAGCACAGGGATGCGCCTCTCAAGCGTGACAGCCACGCGATCCTGGTAACTATCCAGGTTCATCTGGCAGAGCGGGCAGACCGTGGCGATGCAGTCGGCCTCCCCAGCTTCCTCGAGGATTGCGCCTACCAATTGCAGGCCCAGGTCCGGTTTGGTGAACAGCAAAGAGGTCCCGCAGCAGGATGCCTCGCGCAGGTGATGGTGAACCGTGGCCCCCAGAGCCTCCAGAATGCCAACCATGGAGGTCGGCCTCTCGCTGCTATCGAAGGGGCTGTAGGGGCGCACCGTCTGACAGCCGTAATAGGGTGCGACCTTCAGGCCATGCAGGCTGCGACGCACCCGGGCCGCTATCTCTTGCTGGCTGAAGTCATTCGCGAGTACGTCAAGAAGATGCCGAGTGCGCATCTGGCCATGATAGACCAGGCCCTCTTCCGCCAGGGCTTCATTGATGGTAGCTAGGAGGTGCTCGTCCGAGGAGACAGCCGCGTCGGTACGGCGGAAGTTCGTGTAGCAGGCGCTGCAGCCGACAAGCATATCGGCGCCTCCACCAGCGCTCTCGGCCAGGGCAAGGTTACGGGCCGGCAGCACCAGCCCGAGCAGTTCGCTGTTCACGGAGGCTACGCTTGCACCACAACAGGTCCAGCCTTCCAGTTCAGCAACTTCCGCCCCTAGGCTCGCGAGCACGGCGAGAGTTGAGACCTTGTACTCTTTGGAGGAACCATCGGAGGAACAGCCAGGATAGTAGAGATACCTCATGGTTTCGCTTCCAGCTCAGCAACCTTGGCAAACAGCGCGTCCAGACGCCCGGGTCCGCCAAGGCTTGGAGGCTCCAGCTTGATCTTGCCTCGGCGCAACATTGCCAACCCGAGGCCCGAGTAACTGATGGCGCTAGCCGGGTCCGCGGCCAGGTAGTAGCGGACCATGAACTCGAGCTCACGCACGCGTCCATATCGGCGCATCACCTGAGCGAAGGTGCGGTAGAAGGCAGCGCTCCTCCTGGATTGCGCCATCCCCCTCACGAGCGCCAGGTGCTTCAAGCGTGCAATGAGCTCCGTAAGCGGAATGCCACGCGGGCAGCGCACCTGACACTGGTAACACATGGTACAAAGCCACATCGTCTTGCTGTGAAGCACTTCGTCGGCCAGGCCGAGGCTCACCAGACGCCACATCTGACGTGGGGTAAGGTCCATGGCGGCGGAGGATGGGCACGAGGCGGTGCACGTGCCGCACTGAATGCACCGGCGCAGCAGGAGGCCGCTGGGGCCGAGCTGGCTGCTCAGGCTCAGGTCTCTTTCGGCCGTACTCAGGTCCAGCGGTGAGAGGTTTGCCAAGGCTGTCGCCTCCTCTTGCGAGGGGAACACACTACACGGAGCCAATAGCTGAGCTAACAAGTACTATTTTGGCAGGAGCATTGTGCTTTGTCAAGAGTGTTGCAGAACCAGAATGGCGCCCCTCCAGTTACTAGCCCTCGCCGCTATGGCCGGCCCAGGCAAGGACGCAGGAGGCGCCGGTGGCCAGCTATCCCGTCGTTCCGCGCAGGGTGCCTGTCGCCGCTGTGGGCAGCGGCCAAACTAGGCAAGGCCCTCTCTCCCGGCTATCTGCGAGATGGCATGCAGCCAGGCATCGCCAACATCGCCGAGCCGCTCATCCTGGTAGCGATAGTCGCTCAGGCGGATCATCTCGTCCAGGTCGGCCAGGAGCCTCTCGAAGATGCGAGTCTCCACCGCAACCAGGCGCTGGAAGACCTGCTCGTCGCTGACCTGTCCAAGAGCCTGGCGCAGGTGGGGCAGGCAGAGACCGTCGCTGCTCTCGAACGCTTGCTCCATGCGCTCGTCAAACAGGTTCTCCAACAGGACCGTGATGTAGGAGCGCTCGACCTCGTGCTGCAAGCTGCACGCTGGGCACTCGCTGGTAGCGCTGAGCGATTGCACCAGGCGCGGATTGGCACCCCCTGTTTCTCCTCGCCCCAAGGTGAGCAGCAGGTCTTTGGCGGAGCGCCGACCTTTGCCATTGAACTCGGCATTGCGCAAGGCCACGGCTACATCGCGCACGACATCGCGGTAGATGATGGCGATGCCCAGGGCTCCGCCGTGCTGGCGCAGTTGCCAGGCGTGCAGGCGGCAGAAGCCCTGAGCCGTGCGAGTGCGCTCGCGCGTCTTCGGATCGTTCACGTGCTCATAGATGAGCGAATCCAGGTAGCGGGCGACGTTCCGCCTACCCAGGTAGCAGATTGGGCATCCCCCGCCCTGCAGTGCTTCGAGGCACTCGTAATAGGGAGTGTGTTTGCCTTCTGGCATATCGCTTTCCTACCTCCATCGGAGGGTAAACAAAAAGCCCCTACCCGCATAGTCAGGTAGAGGCTATCAGTCTGTCCAGACGGGTCGGGGTGCAGCACCCCGTGGCGAGCCTCATCGCCACACACCCAGCCAGTAACAGATACATCATAGACGACCTTATGCCCACAGGGCAACACGAGGCTTGCACTAGGAAGACGGGGTCGCCAAGCGCCCTGACAGCCCCCTATTCAACGCACTTCTGCCAGTAAATCAGGGCCTGTGGAATGGACAAGGCCATGACTCCCTGCACGCCTTCCCCTGCCAAGGTGTGGGCCCATGGACCTCCGCCAGCCGGTTTGCGGTGTTGCCCCGCTTGGGCTATCTTGGCGCGCACGTGGCCTCACCCGATGCCACTCTGGCGTATACGCAAAGGCATGGCAGTGAAAACACTAGTAGATAGCCGCAGCAAACCGCAGGTATCGGGCTAGAGATGCTGGCGTCGCTGCCTGTTGCCCTGCTGGTTTTCGTCCTGATGTCGCTGCCCTCCGGCTACCTGCTGGGCTCACTTTGCCCCGACCTCAGGCATGAGGACGCCTTTTCGCGCCTGGCGGTGTACTTCCTGCTTGGGCTGTGCCTCTGGCCGGTGACTTTGGCGGTGGCCACCGCCGTGCACCTGCCGCTGACGTCCCTGTCGGTTCAAGCCCTGATCCTTATTCTGCTGCTGGCGGCGATCTTCCTGGCGTTGTGGCGGAGGCGGCTCGCCGGCGCCCAGGCACCCAATGCTGCCCTCACTTGGGCAACAATTGCCGTCCTTGGCGCCGGCCTGGCGCTGCGCGTCTGGCAGGTGCGGTCGGTGGTGTGGCCACTTTGGGGGGACGCCGTTAACCACACCGCGGCGACCATGCTCATTGCCCGCTATGGCACCATCCCGCCCAATTGGCAACCCCTCATCCCCTTCAGCCAGACGTTCTCCTACCACTTTGGCTTTCACACCTGGAGCGCCATCCTGATCTGGGTGGGCGGTCTGCAGCCATGGGCTGCTGTCTTCTGGTGCGAACGCCTCTTGAATGCCCTGGCGCCATTGAGCATGTACCTCATGGCCAGCGCGCTGTTCAAGGATAAATGGGCCGGCCTAGGGGCCGCCACCATGGTCGCGTTGCTCACCAAAACGCCCATGTACTACGTCAACTGGAGCCGCGATCCTCAGCTCGGTGGGCAGACGCTCATCCCATCGATCGTCTATCTCACTATCGTTGCCTTCAGAGACCGCCCTGGCCGTTGGCGACCGGCGTTATTGGCAGCTCTGGCAACCGCCGCACTGGTTTTCGTCCACTATCGGGTGCTGATCTTCGCCCTTTGCCTGGCGCCAGGGGCGCTCCTCCTGTCCTGGCCGCTCTGGTGGCGCCAGCCGAAACGTCTGCTTTGGCCTGCGGCAGGGGTTGTGCTGGGCCTGGCAGTAACGATCCCCTGGCTCTGGCGCGTATTCGCAACGGAGCTGGAGGTAGCCCGCCTCGGAAACACTATTGAAAGCCCAGACTTCACTCGCATCTATTTCAGCCTGCCGCCCTTACGGGATTACCTGGCCTGGCATAGTGTACTCTTGGCGGCGGCTGGCCTGCTGTTGGCCTGGCGACGCTGGCCACGCCAGCTCCTGGGCCTGATCGCCTGGCTTCTCTGTCTGGCTGTGGCGGCAAATGGCTATCGCTTGCACAAGCCAGGCTCCAACCTCATCAACTACATCTCGGTGTTCATGGCCCTGTACATGCCATTCAGCCTGGCCTTCGGCGCCGGCGTGGCCATAGTCATGCCGCGTCTCCTGGCGTGGCCCCTCACACGCAAATGGGCACAACCGGCTTTCGTGCTGGCCGCCTTGACTCTGGGCGTCTTCCTCTATGGCAACCTCATCCAGCGAACCTTCGTCCTGGTAGACAGTAGCGATCTCGCTGCCTTCTCCTGGATAAAGTCTCACACCCCTGAATCGGCGAAGTTCCTCGTCAATGGCTTCGCGGCCACTGGCGAGCGCGGTACCGTCGTCGGGTCCGACGCCGGTTGGTGGCTACCTCTCGTCACCGGCCGCGAGGCTTCCGTGCCGGTCATCAACTACACCACGGAGATCGTTCCGCCTGCATATGCCGCCCAGGTGCGCGAGTTGGACAAACTGGAGACAGCGGCTGTGCTTAGCGATACGGGCCAGTCCGCGCTTTGCCGCTTGGGCTTCTCGCATATCTTCATTGGTGCGGTCGGTGGGCCATTGGACAAGTCCGCGCTGGCTGCAAGTGGCCGGTACCCACTGCTCTACTCAGATGGCGGCGCTATGGTGTTTGCTGTAAACTGCCCTCGCTAGAGCGAGAGGGA
>DAOTVV010000015.1:0-38436 GCA_034436255.1 Anaerolineae bacterium | reverse complement strand
ATACTTTCGTTATCGCCGCCGTCAATGTCGTCTTGCCATGATCTATGTGCCCTATCGTCCCAACATTCACATGCGGCTTCGTCCGTATAAACCGCTCCTTAGCCATTCTCTGTCCCTCCTAGTTTCCAGGCGCAAACCGAACTATTATACCGACAGAACCAGCCTGCGCAACTGATCCACCACGGGCGCTAGGCCAGGCCCATGATCCTCTTCGCTACTGACTCAGGCACCGGGGCGTAATGATCGAACTCCATAGTGAAGGTGCCCCGCCCCTGCGTGATCGAACGAAGTTCGGTCGTATAACCGAACATGTCGGAGAGCGGCACCAGGGCTCGGATCGCCTGGAACGCCCCTGGGTGCGGCTCCATTCCCAGAATTGTCGCCCGGCGCTGGCTGAGTGTGGCTATGACGTCGCCCGTCGAAGCCTCTGGAGCGAGCACCTCTACCTTCATTATTGGCTCGAGGAGCACCGGAGCACCGCGCGACACGCCCGTCTTGAACGCCATGCTACCGGCGATGCGAAAAGCCAACTCCGAAGAGTCAACCGGATGGAAAGAGCCATCCACCAGGCGTACCTTGACGTCCGTCACCGGGTAACCAGCGATCACACCGGCGCTCGCTGCTTCTTCGACTACTGCCTTGACCGCCGGCACATACTCGCGCGGGATAACGCCACCACGAAGCGCGTCCTCGAACTCCAGCCCTGATCCCTTTCCGAGCGGTTCAAGCTGCAAAACGACGTGCCCATACTGGCCGTGGCCGCCCGTCTGACGTACGAACCGCTCTTCCGCCTCGACCGGCACCGTGATTGTCTCGCGGTAGGCAACCTGGGGCTTGCCGATGTTGGCGGAGACATGGAACTCCCGCCGCATGCGGTCTACCAGAACATCCAGGTGCAACTCGCCCATGCCAGCGATGATGGTCTGTCCGGTCGTCTCGTCGAAACGCACCCTAAACGTCGGGTCCTCATCCGAGAGCTTCTGCAAGGCATCCGACAGACGGTCTTGGTCAGCCTTGGTCTTGGGTTCGATGGCCTGGTATATCACCGGCTCGGGAAAACCGATGGCCTCCAGCAGGATCGGATGTGCCGGGTCGCACAGCGTGTCTCCGGTCTTTATGTCCCGCAAGCCGACCGTGGCCACGATGTCGCTCGCCATTATGTAGGTAATATCCTCGCGCTTGTCGGCGTACATGCGCAGCAACCGGGCCAGACGCTGCTTGCGCCCATTCTTGGCGTTGAGGACCATGTCACCCGAACTGGCTTGTCCGGAATAGACGCGGAGGTAAGCCAGCCTGCCAGCGTATGGGTCGGTCACGATCTTGAACACCAAGGCACAGAACGGGTCGGAAATGGTAGAAGCCCGGGTCTCTGTCTCTCCCGTATCGGGGTTTACCCCAGTGACGGGCGGGATGTCGGCTGGCGAGGGCAGGAAGTCTACCACCGCGTCGAGCAGCTTCTGCACACCCTTGTTGCGCAGGGCCGACCCGCAGAGCACCGGCACCACCGTCCCCGCGATGGTGCAGCGGCGCAGCGCCGCAATCAGGTCTTCTGCGGAGATCGGCTCCTCTGCCAGGTACTTATGCAGCAACTCATCGTCATGCGAAGCAACCGCCTCCAGCATGACCTCGCGCCGAGCGTTGGCCTCGGCGAGCATCTCTTCTGGAACAGGTGAGATCTCCTGCGTCGCACCGGTCTCGTCCGGATACGTCACCGCCTGCATGTAGATGAGATCAATCACGCCGGCGAAGGACTGCTCGCTGCCAATCGGCAACTGTATGGCGACCGGGTTGGCGCCGAGGCGCGTCCTGATCATTTCCAGGGTGCGCCAGAAGTCCGCTCCTGTGCGATCCATCTTGTTGACGAAACACACGCGCGGAACGTGGAAACGGTCGGCCTGGCGCCACACCGTCTCCGACTGCGGCTCAACACCAGCAACGGCGTCGAACACCACCACGCCGCCGTCGAGCACGCGCAGGGCACGCTGCACCTCAGCCGTGAAGTCAATGTGGCCTGGCGTGTCGATTATATTGATCTCACAGTCACGCCAGTAGGATGTGACCGCGGCGGAGGTGATGGTAATGCCGCGCTCCCGCTCCTGCTCCATCCAGTCCGTCACGGTGGTGCCCTCATCAACGTTGCCCAACTGATGAGTGCGCCCCGTGTAGAACAGGATGCGCTCGGTAGTGGTAGTCTTGCCCGCATCAATGTGGGCAATGATACCGATATTCCGGGTGCGCTCTACCGGATAGACCTGCTGCATGCAAACGTTCTCTTACGACAGAATAGGAAACCGAGAGCTTACCAACGGTAATGGGCGAAGGCCCGGTTGGATTCAGCCATGCGATGCGTTTCTTCCTTGCGTCGCACTGCTGCGCCTTCCCCGTTAGCAGCATCAATAAGCTCGCTCGCCACCTTCTCGGCCATGGAATGCCCGGGACGAGCCCGCGCAGCAGAGACAAGCCAACGCAGAGCGAGAGACATGCGCCGGTACGGCTCTACCTCCACCGGTACCTGGTAGGTGGCACCACCGACCCGCCGCGGCTTCACTTCGATCACCGGTGTGACATTGCGCACGGCTTGCTCGAAGACGTCAAGCGGGTTCCGGTGAGCTCGCTGCTGCACCAACTCCATGGCGTCATAGGCGATCCGTTGCGCCGTGCTCTTCTTGCCATCGCGCATCATCTTGGCGATGAACTGCGAGAGCATTTCGCTGTTGTAGCGTACGTCTGGAATGATGGCGCGGCGCGGCGGCCGGTATCTTCTTGGCATAGTTTGGCTTCCTCCAATTGGCACTCGCTGTGCCGATTCCTGCGGAGTTCTCTCCACAGGCAAAACGGCAGACGCACGAACCCACTGCAATACTACGCCTGCTTCCCTGCTGCGCAGGCGAGGCTATGAACGCTCGACTAGACGATTGGCTGAACTACAGTTAGGAGAGGCCGTCTGTTGCTCGCCGGTGCGGCCACCCGTGCCATGATCGGGGACTGCTGTCGCCCGGGCAAGCGCCAAGCACCCGGATAGGAGGGTGCTGGCGCGCCGCACCGCTCAAGTCTACTTCTTCGGCCTCTTCGTGCCGTACTTTGAACGACCCTGCTGCCGACCCTCAACGCCAGCAGCATCGAGCGTGCCGCGAACGATATGATAGCGAACGCCAGGCAGATCCTTCACACGCCCACCACGGACCAACACCACGTTATGCTCCTGGAGGTTATGGCCTTCGCCTGGAATGTACGCCGTGACCTCAATCCCATTGACCAAACGTACCCTGGCAATCTTGCGCAAAGCCGAGTTCGGCTTCTTCGGCGTGGCCGTCCTCACCTGGGTGCACACGCCGCGCTTCTGAGGGTTGCCTAGGGGCATACGCCGGACGCGCCGATGAGGAATGTTGAGCGTGTAGAGCAGCGCCGGGGCCTTGGACTTCTTGCCCACAAAGTGCCGGCCTTTCCTAACTAACTGATTGACAGTTGGCAATCCACCCTCCTCAGCAGTCACACCTGAACCAGGGCTTTGGCTCACGGCTCAGTTGCCGATTGGTGATGATAGCATAGGCCCGGCGGACGGTCAAATCATTCCCCAGGCCTCACACCAGTGAGCATCTGGGCCGCCTTCAGGCATCGCTTGACGGCGCCGCCCCCTCCCACTATGGTCCCGGCCATTCGCATCCCTACGTAGCGCCGAACGGCGAGGAGGTGGACGTGCCGACACCTGAAGAAGCCCGAACCAAACTCTACTCTCTGCTTGGGGACCTGCCGCCGCGCGAACGGCCTGTCTCGGCTGAGCTCGTCTCGAGGCTGGACAAAGGGCCCTACCGGCTCGAAAAGCTGCTGCTCGACCTCAACGGTATGGAGCCTGTCCCCGCTTATCTGGTGACTCCCAACACAGCCCAGCCACCGTACCCGGTTGTACTCTACAACCACGCTCACGGTGGCGACTACGCTCGCGGCAAAGAGGAGCTCATCCAGGGGTCGGCCTTCCTGCAAAGCCCGCCCTACGCCGACGAACTCACCGCGGCTGGTTACGCTGCTCTATGCATAGACGCCTGGAATTTCGGGGAGCGCCGTGGTCGCAGCGAGTCCGAGCTGTTCAAAGAGTTGCTCTGGCAGGGACAAGTGCTCTGGGGCCTCATGGTCTACGACAGCATCAAGGCTATAGATTACCTGGCAACACGGCCCGACATGGACTTGAGCCGGCTGGCTACCCTCGGCCTTTCCATGGGGAGCACTATGGCCTGGTGGTTAGCCGCTCTGGATACGCGCGTCAAAGTGTGCGTTGATCTCTGTTGCCTGACGGATTTCCACTCGCTTATCGAGACGCGAGGACTGGACGGGCACGGCATCTATTACTACGTGCCCGGCTTGCTGAAGCATTTCGACACGGCCGCCATCAACAGCCTTATTGCACCGCGAGCTCATCTGGCCGTCGCTGGCGAGTTCGACCGGCTGACCCCCGTAGCCGGGCTGGACCGGGTGGACAAGAAGCTCCGCCAAGCCTACGCAGAGCAAGGGGTGCCTGAGCGCTGGCGTCTGCTGCGTACCAAGACCGGCCACTTCGAGACCGCGTCAGCCAGGCGCGAGATCATGACCTTCCTTGAGCGCTGGCTCTGAAGCCGGCCAAGCACAAGCGGCGCTGCTGAACTGGGCCGCACAGATATGGCCCCAGACAACAGAGGGGGCGTACACCGCGGTGCACGCCCCCTCTGTTTCACTCGAGGCTGGCCAGCCAGGCGCTGGCCGAATGTATGCTATTCGTCTTCCTCGTCGTAATCCGAATCAGCTTCGATATCGCTGTCCTCATCAAAGTCAGAGGCTGAACCACCACGCTCGCCGAGCCTTGGCACTTCGCCAGTGAGGCTAAGGCCGAAATCTTGCGGGCCGGCAGCCAGTTGTCCCTCTTTGAACTGGCGCGGCCGGAAGCCGGTGCCCACCGGAATCAGCTTGCCGATGATCACGCTTTCCTTAAGGCCCCGCAGTTCGTCAGTAGCACCGCGAACCGCCGCGTCCGCGAGGACTCGAGTGGTCTCCTGGAAGGAGGCTGCAGCAAGGAAGCTGTCGGTGCTCAGGGCCGCCTTTGTGATGCCAAGCAGCACATCCTGGGCTTGCGCAGGCTCACCGCCGGCCTCGACCACGGCCGCGTTGATCTCCTCGAACCGGAAGCGATCCACCAGCTCGCCAGGCAGGAACTCCGTGTCGCCGGTGGTGCGGACGCGCACCTTGCTGAGCATCTTCCGAGCAATTAGCTCGATGTGCTTATCGTGGATGCTCACACCCTGGCCGCGATAGACCTGCTGCACTTCTTCCAACAGGTACTGTTGCACCGCCTCGCGACCGAGCACTCGGAGAAGCTCACGCGGGTTCTTCGAGCCCTCAGTCAGTTGGTCGCCAGCCTTCACCTGGTCGCCCCGCTCCACCCGCAGCCTGGCCGATGCAGGCACCTCGTACTCCTGCTCGATCGTCTCGTCATAGCGGATGATCGCTTTGTCACCCTCGAAGAAGACACTGCCACCATGCTGAGCCACGAGGGCGTTGCCTTCTGCGTCACGCGCGATGGCAGTACCTGAGATGATACGGTCCCCATCGCTGACCAGCACCTCCAGGCCGTCGCTAATGGGCAGTTCTTCCGTCGCCGACGTAGACGACGTTATCTTGAGCTTGCGGATCTCGCCTTCCCAGTAGATGTCAACAGTACCGTCTATGTCCGCGATAATGGCCTCGCCCTTCGGCACGCGTGCCTCGAACAACTCCTCCACACGCGGCAACCCGCGCGTGATGTCCTCGGCACGATCGGCCACACCGCCGGTATGGAAAGTACGCAGGGTCAATTGCGTTCCTGGCTCACCGATACTCTGCGCTGCTATGATCCCGACCGCCTCGCCCAGCTTGACAAGGCCACCCCGGCCCATGTCGCCCCCGTAACACAACTGGCACAGACCGTACCTGGCCTGGCAAGTGAGCGGTGAGCGCACATACACCTGATCTATGCCCATCTCCCTGATGCGCTGCGCTATCGGTTCCGTGATCAGCTCGTTGCGGTCAACTATCACCTCGCCCGTCTTCTCGTCGACGACCGGTGCGGCAGCGACTCGGTTCGCGATGCGCTCCACGAACGATTCGCCCAGGCGGTCGGACTGCTTGGCATCTATCCAGATGCCTGCCTCCGTCCCGCAGTCCTCGATCTCGATCATCACGTCCTGGGCCACGTCTACCAGTCGGCGTGTCAGGTAGCCAGCGTCGGCAGTGCGCAGGGCTGTATCGGCCTGGCCTTTGCGGGCGCCGTGGGTCGAAAGGAAGTACTCGAGGGCGGTCAGGCCCTCGCGGAAGCTTGACCTGATGGGCAAGGGGATGATGCGCCCCGATGGGTCAGCCATCAGGCCGCGCATGCCCGCCAGCTGCGAGATGGGACCGATGCCCCCCTTGGTTGCGCCCGAAGCTGCCATTGCCCCCAATGAATCCACAGGGTTCAGCTCCTGCTGCACAGCCTCAGTGAGGTCGTTCTTTGCCTTATTCCATATATCTACCGTCTTCTGATATTGCTCGCGCTCAGTGATGGAGCCACGACGATAGAAGCGGTCGAGCTCCTCCACCTTGTCCGAGGCTTCGCTAATAATGCGCGCTTTGACCTTCGGCACAACGATGTCACTGACCGCGATCGTTGCCCCCGACTTGGTAGCATACCGGAAGCCCAGAGCCTTGATCCTGTCCACCAACAAAGCTGTCTGCTCCGGCCCGAGCTTCTGATAGCACTCACCGACCAGGTCGTTGAGGGCCGACTTATCCATCACACGGTTGACGAAGCGCAGTTCTTCCGGCAGGGCCATGTTGAAGAGCACCCGCCCCACGGTGGTGGTCAAGATCTCGTCCTGGCCATCGTGGCGATAGCGCACCCTGACGCGAGCGCGCGTATCAACCAGACCCATGGTGGCCGCCATTTCGGCTTCCTCGAAGCTGGAGAACGCTTTGCCCTCACCCTTGGCGCCAACTTTCTCTGTGGTGAGGTAATGGCAGCCCAGCACCATGTCTTTGGTGGGGCCGACGATCGGCTCTCCACTGGCCGGCTTGAGCAGATTATTCGAGGCGAGCATGATCTTGCGCGCCTCCTCGACCGCCCGGTCAGAGAGCGGGACATGCACAGCCATCTGATCGCCATCGAAGTCCGCGTTGAAGGCCGAGCATACCAGCGGATGGATCTGGATGGCGTTGCCTTCGATCAAGACCACTTCAAAGGCCTGAATGCCCAGGCGGTGCAGCGTAGGGGCACGGTTCAGAAGCACTGGCCGGTCCTTGACCACCTCAGCCAGAATGTCCCACACCTCAGGGGACATGCGCTCAACCATGCGTTTGGCGCTCTTGATGTTGTGCGCTACCTCTTTCTCTACCAGGCGGCGCATGACGAAAGGCTTGAACAGCTCCAGGGCCATCGTCTTGGGCAGGCCACACTGGTGCAACGCCAAATCAGGCCCGATGACGATGACCGAACGCCCGGAGTAGTCCACGCGCTTGCCCAATAGGTTACGGCGGAAACGCCCTTGCTTTCCCTTCAGCATGTCCGACAAGGACTTCAGCTTGCGCTTGCCGGAACGCGATACCGCCCGCCCACGCCGGCCATTGTCTATCAGAGAGTCCACCGCTTCCTGGAGCATACGCTTCTCGTTGCGCACTATGACGTCGGGTGCGCCGAGTTCGAGCAGCCGCTTCAGACGGTTATTGCGGTTGATGACCCGCCGGTACAGGTCATTGAGATCGCTAGTGGCAAAACGGCCCCCATCCAGCTGCACCATCGGGCGCAAATCTGGCGGGATCACGGGCAAGACGGTGAGAATCATCCATTCCGGACGGGTGCCAGACTTGCGGAACGCCTCGCAAACGCGCAGCCTCTTGGCAGCCTTCTGCCGCTTCTGCTTGGAATGCGTGGATTTGAGTTCAGCGCGAAGCTCCTCAGCCATCTTGTCGAGGTCGAGTTTCTTGACGATTTCGTAGACAGCCTCGGCGCCCATGCCGGCCTGGAAGATGTTGCCCCATTTCGCCGACAGTTCGTAGTAGCGTGCCTCGCTGATAAGCTCCCGCTCGCGTAACCCCTTGAGTTCCTCGATGTCCTCTTGCAGCTTGGCCGTCTGCTTCTCAGCAGCCCGTTGAGCCTCGGAACGGATTGCCTCAGCCTTCTGGTCCAGTTCGTACTGGGCCTTGTCGCGCTTAATGGAGCTTGTCCGCCTGATCTCCTGCTTCTGCGTATCAGCCTCGCTCTGCAGCGAGTTGAGCCGTTCTTCGGCCCACTCCTTCATGGCCTGAATCTGCTCGCGGGTTACGGTCTCCCCTTCACTCACCACCTCGCGATTCAGCGCCTCGATCCTCATAGATTGAGGGGCAACGCGGCCCATGTGCTCTTCGAGCCATTGCTGCACGTTGCGCGTCTCAGAGACGAGCTGATCCGTTTGCTGGCCCAACTGCTCGTCTATACGAGCGAAGCGCGCCTCAACATCCGCCTCGATCTCCGCGACCTGGCGTTCGAATTCGGCCCGCAATACGTCGACGCGTGCCTCGGCTTCCTGCTCGATAGCGGCGATCTGCGCCGAAGCCTCTTTCTGCAGCCGCTGCATGGTGCGGCTACGCATGTCCTCGTTGACGGAGTAGATAATGTACTGGGCGAAGTACAGAATGCGTTCCAGGTTCCGCGGCGAGACGTTCATCAGCAGCCCCAGGCGGCTTGGCACGCCCTTGACGTACCAGATGTGCGCCACGGGCGCTGCAAGCTTGATATGGCCCATGCGCTCGCGCCTTACCTCTTTGCGCGTCACCTCAACGCCGCACTTGTCGCATACAACGCCCTTGTAGCGCACACGCTTGTACTTGCCACAGTAGCATTCAAAGTCACGCGTGGGACCGAAGATGCGCTCGCAGAAGAGCCCATCCCGTTCTGGTCGAAGCGTGCGGTAGTTGATGGTCTCCGGCTTGGTTACTTCGCCATAGGACCAGGACAGAATATCCTCGGGCGACGCCAGGCTGATTCTGATCCTGCTGAAATCGTTAACTTCCAAAGTTGCCTCCCCTCATCAGCGCCGGAATACCAGTGAGGCCACCGGGCAAGCGCGGCACACGCTCCTCGGGTTGCTCCTTGCCAAACTCGATTGTCTCCCCAGCCTCGTCGAGCACCTCTATCGAGAGCCCCAGGCTCTGCATCTCCTTCACCAGGACTCGGAATGATTCGGGCACGCCGGGCGGCTCAATCGGCTCGCCCTTTACGATCGCCTCGTAAGTCTTGACTCTGCCAGTGACGTCATCGGACTTGATTGTGAGCATTTCCTGGAGGGTATAGGCAGCGCCGTAAGCCTCGAGAGCCCACACTTCCATTTCGCCGAAGCGCTGTCCACCGAACTGAGCCTTGCCACCCAGCGGCTGCTGGGTCACCAGGGAGTAAGGGCCGGTCGAGCGCGCATGCACCTTGTCCTCGACCAGGTGCACCAGCTTCATCATGTTGATGATCCCCACTGTCACCGGCTGGTCAAAGGGTTCGCCAGTCTTGCCGTCGAACAGGCGCATCTTGCCAGTGGTGGGCACAGGCCAGCCCGTCTCGCGCTGCACCTCGCGGGCGCGCTCTTCGAGGGCCTCACCCTCCAGGCCGTCGCAGCTGTAACCGCGATCCTGGATCCAGGTCCGCCAGCAGATCTCACGGCTCAGGCGATCAGAGACGGCCCGACGGCTCAGGTCTCTGTCGCCGATGTCGAGGAGCACGACGTCCGGATCGTAGCCGTTGGCGCGCAGCCACTCACGCAGGGCCGCCTGCCTGGCGTAGTTGCGGTCATTGAGCAGCCGCACTGAGTCGTACCCGTCGTAATGCGCGGCCACGTACATCTGCCGTACCTGGCTGTCGTCGTCAATGTCCGCCGGAGTGTATCCGGCTTCCATTGCCCACCTCCAGGCTACATCACGCAGAGCGTACCAGGCGCGGTCCATAAGCCAGGCTCGCGCAAGCTCTGCGGCGATCTCGCGCTCGTCTGCACCGTCGAAGACAGGGACTACCGCCTGGAACCCGAGCCGGTCTGCCGCCCAACCGAGGTGCGTCTCCATGATCTGACCGATATTCATGCGGCCGGGCACACCCAACGGATTGAGAATGATCTCGACCGGCGTCCCGTCCTCCAGGAACGGCATGTCTTCACGTGGCACGATGCGAGAGACAACCCCCTTGTTGCCATGACGGCCGGACATCTTGTCGCCCTCGGTCAGCTTGCGCCGTTGAGCGACACTCACGCGCACCATCTTGTCCACCCCCGCCGGTAGATCGCGGTGCTCCTCGCGCGTGAAGACCTTGACGTCAACTACTTTGCCCTTTTCTCCGTGCGGCAAGCGCAGCGACGAGTCCTTGACTTCACGCGCCTTCTCGCCAAAGATGGCACGCAGTAACTTCTCTTCCGGCGTGAGTTCAGTCTCACCCTTCGGCGTGATCTTGCCCACCAGGATATCGCCTGGGCCGACCTCGGCGCCGATGCGCACGATTCCTTCCTCATCCAGGTCTTTGAGGGCTTCCTCACCAACGTTGGGAATGTCGCGCGTTATCTCCTCCGGGCCGAGCTTGGTGTCGCGCGCTTCGATTTCATGCTTCTCGATATGGATGGATGTGTACTTGTCGGCACGCACCACGTCTTCCGAGATGAGGATGGCGTCCTCGTAGTTGCCGCCCTCCCAGGAGATGAAGGCGCAGACGACGTTATGGCCCAAGGCCAGTTCGCCGCCGCTCGTGGAGGAGCTGTCCGCCAGTGCTGTCCCTTTCTCCACTCGCTGTCCCTTGTAGACGATCGGCCGCTGATCAATGCAGGTGCTTTGGTTGCTGCGGCGGAACCGGCGCAGAACGTATTCGTCCGTCCTGCCATCATCAGTCATCACGACGATGCGCTCTCCAGTGACGCTCGTGACCTCGCCTGCGTCGCGGGCCAGCAGCACCTGGCCAGAGTCAGTCGCCGCGCGCGTCTCCACGCCCGTGCCGACCAGCGGCGCCTCCGGCCGGATGAGAGGCACGGCCTGGCGTTGCATGTTCGAGCCCATGAGAGCCCGGTTGGCATCGTCGTGCTCCAGGAATGGGATCAGAGCAGCGGAGACACCGACAACCTGCTTTGGCGACACATCCATATACGCCACCCGCTCGACGGGCTGCATACTGTAGTTGGCCCCCATGCGGGTATCTACTCGCTCTTCCTGGAACCGGCCGTGCTCGTCGAGCGGCGCATTTGCCTGAGCAATGACGTAATGCTCCTCTTCATCGGCGGAGAGGTAGACGATTTCGTCCGTCACTTCGGGCCGAATGAGGATCTCTTCGCGCGGGACCATGGCGATGAGCTCGGCAAGGTCCTGAGTTATCTCAGTGCCAGCCTCAGCGATGAGCTCACCCTCATGCTCGATCGTCTCGCGCAGTATGTGACCCACAAGCTTCTCGACCTGGTTCGGGACTCGGTTGATGACTTTCCGGTAGGGAGTCTCAACAAAGCCATACTCGTTGACGCGGGCATAGGTAGCTAACGACCCGATAAGGCCGATGTTCGGCCCTTCCGGCGTTTCGATGGGGCAGATGCGCCCATAGTGACTGTGATGCACATCACGCACGTCGAACCCAGCCCGATCGCGATGCAGGCCGCCCGGGCCCAGAGCCGAAAGACGGCGCTTGTTGTTCAGCTCGGCCAGCGGGTTCGTCTGGTCCATGAACTGCGATAGCTGGCTGCCGCCAAAGAACTCACGCATCGCCGCGACGACAGGCCGGATGTTGACCAGCGAAACCGGGGTCAGGCGCTCCGGGTCGCGGATGCTCATCCGCTCGCGAACCACCCGCTCCATGCGCAGAAGGCCGATGCGCAGGTGATTCTGAATCAACTCACCAACCGTCTTTACGCGGCGGTTGCCAAGGTGGTCAATGTCGTCTGCGGCTGCGCCCTCCTCGCCATTGTTGATGCTGATGATCCTGCGGACGATGGCGATCAGATCCTCTTTGGTCAGCGTGCGCCGCGACTCCGTGCTACCCGGCCGCAGCCGGCGATTGAGCATGTACCGCCCCACGCGGCTCAGGTCGTACCGGCGAGCATCAAAGAGCAGGCCTTGAAGGAAGCTACGGGCATTATCAGGAGTGACCGGGTCCCCAGGGCGTAGCCGGCGATAGAACTCGATCACAGCTTCAGCTGCTGTCTTCGTCGGGTCGCGCTCTATCGTGCCGACAATATATCGATGCTCTTCGTCGGTGTCCTGGCCTTCAAACAGAGCCACGATCTCGTCGTCCGAGCCTTCAACGATCAGGCTTGACGCTGTGCCATCCTCAACGGCGCCGATCGCGCGCAGCATCAGGGTGACAGGTAATTTCCGCTTCCGGTCAACCTTGACCGACAGGACATCCCGCCGGCTGGTCTCAAACTCGAGCCAGGCGCCACGGTCGGGAATGAGCTTGGCCATGCAGAGGTTGCGGCCTGTGGCCCGGTCCTCCTCGACTGTGAAGTAGCAGCCGGGCGAACGGATCAACTGGGAGACGACGACGCGCTCGGCGCCGTTCACGATGAATGTGCCATTCTCGGTCATGAGCGGGAAATCGCCCATGAATACGTCCTGCTCTGAGATCTCACCCGTCTCGCGGTTGACCAAGCGCATTCGCACCCACAGCGGCGCCGAGTAGGTCATATCGCGTTCGCGGCACTGAGCCTCGTCGTATTGAGGCTCGCCAAAATGATAATCGTGCAGCTCGAGCTCCAGCTGCTTGTTGAAACTGACGATGGGCGAGATCTCGGCAAACAACTCGCGCAAGCCTTCGTTGCGCAACCAGTTGAAGGAATCCATCTGTACTTCGATGAGAGGTGGAAGGTCAATCGCCTCGCGAATCTTGCTGTAGTACTTGCGACTGCCATTGTGCGCGTCAAACATCATCTACAACACTCCTTCAGGCTCAGTCTAGGCCTGATAGTGACCCAAGCCCGTTGTGGGACCGTCATGGCTAGCCGGGGAAGTCAGTAGTCGTGCAAGCCCGTCAGGCAGGACGACAGTGGTATCGGGTTCCGGAATTGTGCGCGCTGCACTCGCTTGCCAGCCGTACAGCCGCGCGCCACTTGTGGATCAGTCTGCCCAGAGTATTGCTCAGTAGCCCATGGGCCTGCACTGGAGCGCAGACCGCGATGGCCGCTCCCGTGGATATAGTAGTGATGGAGGATGCGCTCAGCACCGGCTGATGTTGATGCCCGCACCCAAATAGCCGCCCGCCACACGCCCAGTGCTGTGGAGCCAATCTCTCCTATCCACTTGACCGTACCACGTAGTAGGGGATATAATCGCAGTGGTGTTGTGCCCGACAGTGCGGCACTCAGTGTATTGCTGCAGTCTACGACCCAACCCTCGAACCCCGGCCTTCGCTGGCGTGGTCGCTCCAATAGCAAGTTATTACTCTAGCACGCACTGATAGCTTTGTCAAACGGACCGATTCTGCGAACAGCCACCGGCCCAGCATGACTGCGTTGCCGCCGCTCAGCCACCCAGCGACTGCGCCGCCATCACAATCAGCTCGACCGCCGTCTCGGCGCTAAGCTTGCTCAGGTCAATCATCAAGTCGTAGTACTCGGGGTTTCGCCAGTTAGCGTTGTTGAAATAGTGCTTTATGTAGCTGGCCCGCTCAGCGTCCGATGCCCGAACCATGCGCTCAGCCTGCTCGCGAGGGAGCGACTTCTCACGCATCAGTCGCGCTACACGCACTGCCTCGGGAGCGTGTATGTGCACGTGCAAAGCGTCGCTGCGGTCACGAAGAATGAACTGAGCGCCGCGCCCAACAATAACGATCGGTTTCGAGGCCAACTGCTGGATCGCCTCGCCGATGAAGCGAGTGTAGGCGGCGTCCTCAAGTTGCGCCCGCCGGCCAGATTGGCTGCGCCGCACCAGGCCAATCATGTCACTTGAGGCGAACGAGCGCTGATCCCGCTGCTCCCTTTCTTTCGAGTCGAGGATCTCCTGCGGCAGGCCGGCCTGTCTCGCTGCTTGCTCGATCACCTCTCGGTCCGCGCAGGGAACGCCGAGACGGTTCGCGACTTCCTGAGCCACCGAATCGGCGCCACAGCCCATCTCGCGCGAGATCGTGATGACGGCCACACTCACGCTCCTTCGAGTGATTGCCAACGCAAGGCAAGCCGGTTGCTCCGGCCAGAGAAACGGAAGGCTCAGTCGCTAACGCGCCTGGCAGGATTCGCAGTGCCCACCGCTGCAGCCGCTGCAGCCGCCGCCGCTCAGAGCCGCTGAGCTACCCCCACCCTTGCTATGGGCAACAAAGCGAGAAAGCAGACGCCGTGTATGGCGGCTGCCACAGCCAACGCACTGCGCATCATCACTGCTGGCCGCGCTGCGGATGCTCTCGAATTTCCGGTCACAATCTAGGCACACGTACTCGTAGAGTGGCACTCGATCACCTCAGTTCTCGGCTCCCACTGGCAGAACGCCATAGTAAGAGCGGCCATTGACGAGCAGACGCAAGATGGTCTCCGGGTCACGCCGTCCAAGCCTCTGCCAGATCTCAATGGGAGTGAGGGGCTCGTTGCCGTTCGCCAGAAACAGCCGAAATACGGCTGTGGCCAGGCTCGTCTGGGGAGAGAGAAACTCGGGCCGGTTGCTGCAGCAGACCCGCAGGCTATGCCACAGGCCATCAACCCGCTTGACTTCGGCCGTCTCTGGGTCAACCCAGTCTACAAGCTCCGTGTCGCGGTGTGAGCCAAAACTAGCCTTGCAGTCTGCACAGAGATGGTTGAGCAGCTCAAGACGGAAGTCACGTCGCTGCTGCTGCCACCAATCCAGGTCAATATGGAATTTCGTCTCTACGGTGGGGATGGATGCCTTGACCATAATCTCCTACACCGCCACCCGCTCGTCCATGGCATAATACCCGTTTCCAACGCCGACATAACGCCAGTCAAGCGACAGTTCCGCCAGGATAGGCTCGGGCGGGCACCGGCGGAGGACATTAACAGCCGTGTAGAGAGTGTTGAAGTGGACTGTACCCTGAGGGCTGAGCTTGGCCAGGCCCGGGAAGAGCCCAAGCAACAACTCCGAGAGCGGGCGCGGATTGTTCGCCATCTGCCGCCAGAGGGCATCCGTCGCCTCAGAATCATCGTCCACCATCACCATCGTCTCGTCGAACTCCACCGACATCGGCTGGCGGCGAATCTCGAAGGCCAGATGATCCCCCTGAACCACGTTGACGCGCACATATTCGCGTTGGGTCCGCCTCTTGGAACGATACGATATCCGGAAAACGCCAGGTTTCGCCGTCCGTGCCAATGCGATGTATGCCCCAGCCGGAATCTGGTGCCGGTCGTACCATTCAGCCAGGCTGGCGATGTAGCGCCGACTATGAGAGATCCAGGCGACAAAGGATTCGCTGTTGGCTTCATCCACAAAGGTGACAACGCTCAGACCATCAGGACGCTGCGGCAGCAGCCGACCCAGGTTGGGCGTAAGTGGCAGCGTCCCCGCCCGCCGGTGAGGATAGGTGAGCACGAACTCCACCGATTCCGGCCCGGCCGAATCGTTCTCGGCCGCTGTAGACAGTGTGCTCAACTCATCAGCTACGCCCCAGATGAGGTTAAGAGTCTCAGTGGGGATAGCCTCGACACTGAACTGGACCGGCTCATAGCGTAGCCGCGCCGGAACCTCCAGCATGAATGGCGGGATGAGGCGCCTGAGCAACCATAGGTGCTCGTCCTGGTTACCGACGTCAATGAAGCGCTCGTCCCTACTGAGGGCAAGGTCGAGAGCGAATCTCGCCACTTCGCGCGGGAAGCTGCCTTGCAGCTCCACCTGGGCCAGAATCTCGTCGGTATTCAGTGGGCGCTGGCCTTCCCCTGCCTGATCACCACTCTCCCAAGCCACCTCGATCACAGCCTCGGCGAGGTTCAGGTAGCCGATGTGCACGGCCGGCATCAACTCCCGCAGGAACCAGCGCTTGTCGTACTCCACGAAGCCACGAGACTCGTCAGCAGCCAGCGCCTGCTCGAGCTTTTCCGGGACCAGCCCGCCGAAACGCTCGTACACGGCCTCCGGGCTGAGTTGTTCGTCCTCCCCGCCAGGCCTCTCGGGTGACGCGTTAAGCCTGTGCGGCTCGGAGAACCGAGCGGCGAATTCCCGCTCGCCGCCATCGAAACGTACCTTGATCACGTCGAATTCGCCGTGGCCAGGCCAGTGCCCAGGGCGCACGCTTTGAACGACGCCGGTGGCAAAATCCAAAGCCGGGAAGATCAGCTCCTGGCCGGGCTCATACGCTTCCGACGGGCGGTAGAAACGACCACGCTCCATCAGTTCGCGGATGCGCTCGCGCTCACGGTGAACTCGCCGGTACACCACCGCACGAGAGAGGTCCTGGACCGAAACCGGCCGGCCGGACTCGATGATCAGGCTCCGCACGTATTCGATATCGTCGCTAGTGGGGGAGAAACCGCGCCAGTACTCGGGGTCCTGGGTACGTCGGACCAGCACTCACAATCCTCCAGCTTTGGCCCTCACAGCGGCCGAGCTCCCAGATCAGAAAGCACGGCCTCACAACACAACAACAAAGTATACCATCGTGCCGAAATGTTGACAAACGCTTTCACCCAAAAGCTTTCGCCAGCCTGCCGGCCAGCCACACTCACCCCGCCCAGGCAAGGGCCGCGAAAGGATGGCACCCGGCCACAGTATGGCCCATGGGCTCAGGTGGCTGATCAGTGCGGCCCGGACCGGGGCACGAGCAAACACAGTCAGCCTCGGGAACGGGCTCACTTCCGCTCCCTTCGCTATGCCCGCCCGGGCCAGTCGGACGGCCGCTCGAGCACGCCCGCTACCGCCACGACTCCAATCAGCTATAATGATGTCACCATGTCTATACACCTGCTCCCCGACGACGTAGTGGAGAAGATAGCCGCCGGTGAAGTCATCGAGCGGCCGGCCTCAGTCGCACGTGAACTGATCGAGAATAGCCTTGATGCCGGAGCGAGCCACATCCGCGTCCGCATCGTGAACGGCGGGCTGAGCGAGATCCAGGTGAGCGATGATGGTTGTGGCATTCCGTATCACGAGGTCTCCCTTGCCTTTCGGCGTCACGCTACGAGCAAACTGGCGGCCTTCGAGGACCTGAGCAATCTGCGCACGCTGGGCTTCAGGGGTGAGGCCCTGGCGAGCATAGCTGCAGTCGCCGACGTGACGTTGGCCACGCGCTTCCAGGACGAACCCGTCGGCAGCACCGCTCGCTACCGGTTCGGAGAGAGCGAAAGCTTGCGTGCCGAGGCCGTCGCTGCGGGGACTACTGTGACTGTCCGCGATCTCTTCGCCAACTTGCCGGCGCGCCGCAAATTCCTGCGCAAGCCATCCACTGAAGGGCAGCAGGTGGCCACGGTTGTGGCCAGGTACGCTATTGCCCACCCCGAGATAGCCTTCTCGATGCACGTTGATGGTCGGCTCGCCCTGCAGACACTCGGCAGCGACCTGCTCGACGCCCTGCGGCGCACCCATGGGCCGGAGACGGCCGACGTGATGTTGCCTTTCGAAGATGCAGACTCCGGCCTCCGTATCTTCGGCTTTGCTGGCCCGCCCAGCCTACACCGGTCCTCGTCGCGCCAGGTAGACATCTTCGTCAATGGCCGCTGGGTGCAGGATCGTGTCCTTGCCCGGGCGATAGCCGAAGCTTATCGCGGCTTGCTCCCCACCGGCAGATTTCCCGTGATCGTCCTTCTGGCCGAGATACCACCGGATCGGGTTGACGTCAACGTGCATCCGGCTAAGGCCGAAGTCCGCTTTGCTGACCCGGACAAGGTATTCCAGGTGGCGTATCGCGCTGTACATACGGTGATCAGCGATCCGGCCCTGGTGCCAGCTATCGCCGGTCTGGAAGCAGGCGCTTTCGTGCCGTGGAGATTGGGTGGGGCGGAGGCCAGCGCCGACTCTGCTCAGTTTCCGCAGCATGCGCTTTACTCGCAGGCGGGGCCGGATGCGGCGGCGGCCGCCGGCCGAGACGGTCCACCTGTTGCCCTGGCGGCGGGAGCGCTGCCGCCCCTACGTGTTGTCGGGCAAGTGCAGCAGACATACATTGTCGCTGAGGGGCCTGATGGCTTGTATCTCGTGGATCAGCACGCCGCGCACGAGCGGGTGCTTTTCGAGCGTTTCCTGGCTGAGCGGCAAGCGGGGCAGAGCCAGAGCCAGGCCCTGCTCGCGCCGATCACTGTCGGCCTCGGCGCCAGTCGCTGCCTGAGCCTGCAGCGACACCAGGCCCGGCTGAGGGAACTCGGTTTCGAAGCTGAACCCTTTGGGAACGACGTCGCCCTGTTGCGCGCTGTGCCGGCCATACTGGCCGACCGCCCAGCCTCCCTCGAAAGAGCTTTCATCGAGGTGCTCGACGCTGTCGCCGCCGCCGACGCAGACCGCTGGCTGGAACACTCACTGGTGCGGTTAGTCTGTCACTCCGCTGTCCGTGCCGGTGAGACTCTCGACTACGCGCAGATGCGTGAGATACTGAGGGCACTGGAGGCCACCAAGTCCCCAAGGACCTGTCCGCACGGGAGGCCGACGATGCTCTATCTGAGCAGCAACATGGTCGCGCGCGAGTTTCGCCGGCGCTGAGGCGGGGCGGCACGTTCTCCACCGGTGGGGTTGGGTGACACCCTCTCCAATAATACGTGCCATCTGCCAACGCAGGGCCACCGAGAGATCGTCTTGGCGAAAGGCACGTCTGAGAGCGGCGGCTAATTGTGGCTGCCCTTGCGCTTTGTTACAATTGCTAAATCCGTGCAAGTGCACGAATAGGAGACATTCAGGCAAATGGGCGACGTTAGGGAACTCGGCGAGCGAATAGTAAGCAATGTTGGCAAGGTTATCATCGGCAAGCAAGAAGAGGTGCAACTGAGCGTCATCGCCCTGCTCTGCAAAGGCCACGTACTGATTGAGGACGTCCCTGGCGTCGGCAAGACGATGCTGGCCAAGAGCCTGGCTCGTTCAATCGGCTGCACGTTCCGGCGTATCCAGTTCACGCCCGATATGCTGCCCAGCGACATAACCGGCGTGTCCGTCTACAACCAGAAGACGCAGGAGTTCGAGTTCCGCTCCGGCCCGGTAATGACGCAGATCTTGCTCACGGACGAGATCAACCGCGCCACACCCAAGACGCAATCCGCCCTGCTCGAGTGCATGGAGGAACGGCAGGTCACCGTCGACGGCACCACACACCGTATGCCCGACCCGTTCCTTGTGCTCGCAACACAGAACCCAATCGAATACGAAGGCACCTTCCCCCTGCCCGAAGCGCAACTCGACCGCTTCCTGATGAAAATTCGCCTTGGTTACCCCACTCAACAGGAAGAGATGGCCATCCTCAATTCGCAGCAGCTTTCACACCCGATCGACGAACTCGCGCCGGTTGTCGAGGTCGCCGAACTGCTTGAGGCTCAGGTGGCCATCCGGCAGCTTTACGTTGACGACCTCGTCAAGGAATACATCGTGTCCTTGGTAGCAGCGACGCGCAGCCACCCCGACGTCTATCTCGGCGCTAGCCCGCGTGGATCGCTTGCGCTCTATCGCGGTGCTCAGGTGCGGGCGGCCCTTGAGGGGCGAGATTATGCCATCCCCGACGATGTAAAAGCGCTCGCCAAACCGATGCTTGCGCATCGTCTCATCGTCAGTCCTTCGGCACGGATAAAGAACGTGGACGCTAACGCCATCATTGACGAGTTGCTTGGCTCGGTGCCAGTGCCCGGCGCACGCGTCCGTGCCTCCCGGCGGTAGGCCGAGAGCTAGGCGCCAGAATCCAACATGTCACGCGCTGATCTCGTCCTGCTTCATGCTCCCAGTGTCTATGATTTCCGCCACGAGTCCATCCTGTATGGCCCGGTCAGCGACGTTGTGCCATCCATGCCGGTGTTCGAGATGTACCCCGTGGGCTTCACCAGCATGGCCTCCTATTTGGAGCGCCACGGTTACCGGGTGCGTATCATCAACCTGGCCCACCGCATGTTGCGCAGCAAGAGCTTCAGCGTCGAGCGTGAACTCGCTCGCCTTCATCCACTGGCCTTTGGCATAGACCTGCACTGGCTGCCACACGCCCAGGGCGCGCTGGCCATCGCTCAGTTATGTAAGCAGCTGCATCCGGACATACCGGTGCTATTCGGCGGCTTCTCTAGCACTTACTACCACGAGGAACTCATCCGCCGGCCGGAAGTTGACTATGTCCTGCGGGGCGACAGCACCGAGGAACCGCTGCTTCAACTCATTGGCCACCTGGCCACAGGTAGAAATGAACTCGCCAGCATCCCGAACCTCACCTGGAGGGACAGCTCCGGCATACACGCCAATCCTCTAACGTACGTGCCCGAGACTCTCGATCGCTTCGACATTGACTACGGCTACGTCATGCGGTCGGTCGCCCGCTACCTCGACTTGAACGGCGTGATCCCGTTCCTTGGCTGGATGGATTATCCAATCACTGCGGCGCTCACCTGCAAAGGCTGCAGCAACACCTGCAACACCTGTGGTGGCTCCGCCTTTACCTCTCGGCGCTCCTATGGCCGCTCGCGCCCGGCCTTTCGTTCGCCCAAAGACCTCGCAAGGGATGTGCGGCGCATCGCCGAGTTCAGCCACGGGCCGGTGTTCATCCTGGGCGACCTGCGGCAGCCAGGTGATGACTATGCCGAGCAGTTTCTGGCGGCTTTGGGAAAGGCTCCCTCGCGGCTGATGCTGGAAGTGTTCGAGCCCGCCCCGCGCTCATTCTACGAGAAAGTGGCGTCCGTGGCCCCGGACTTCACGATGGAGATCTCTCTGGAATCCCATGACGATGAGGTGCGGCGCGCTTTCGGCCGGCGCTACACTGCCGCTGCAGCAGAGGAATCCGTCGCCGCTGCCCTGGATTGCGGCTGCGCGCGCTACGACGTCTTCTTCATGATCGGCTTGCCCAAACAGACCGCCGCCTCCGTCCTCGGCACCGTAGATTACTGCCAGCATCTCCTGGAGCGTTTCTCAGAGGGCGGTAAGCCGCGCGTCCTGCCCTTCCTCTCGCCGCTGGCCCCATTCCTCGACCCTGGTAGCCCCGTGTTCGAGAATCCGGAACAGTTCGGCTACCGTCTCTTTCACCGCACCCTCGAGGAGCACCGCCGCGCTCTGCTCAGCCCCTCCTGGAAGTACGTGCTCAACTACGAGACCCAGTGGCTTTCGCGGGACGAGATAGTGGATGTCACCTATGCCGCGGCTCTGCGTCTGAACCGCATCAAACAGAGCTTCGGCCTGATAGACGCCGCCTCCGCTGATGCTGTGGAAAAGCGGATAGGACGGGCGCAGCGCCTGATACGCCAGATAGATGACATTATGGCGATAACCGACGAGGGACGCCGCCGAAAGCTACTGGAGGCCCTTAAGCCTCAGGTGGACATGGCGAACGTGTCCACAGTTTGCGAAAAACGCGAACTCAACCTGCCCGTCGGCCTGCGCAAGATTCGCTGGCTCGGAGCCGCCAGGGCGGTCCTGGATGGTCTGGTGAGGCCGGCAAGGAGCGAGAACCTTGCCACTGCCACAATTCAGACGAGAACGGATGCCTAGCCTCGCCACGGAGGCTTTGGCCGGGAAGCCCACTCACGGCTGGTCCCTGGGCTTGCGCAGCGCCTTGCCGCTCCTTGTCTGGTTGGCAGCCCTTGCAGTCGCCACCAACACCGGCTGGATACTCGCCTATCGCATCCTCTACGCCTTCACCTTCCTTCTCGTGACCGGCCTCGTGTGGAGCGCAGGCTCAGTGTTCTCTGTGTCCGTGCAGCGCCAGCCAGTGGGCGCGGTCCTTCATGTTGGCGATACCCTGGCCGAGCGCATCCTGGTGCGGAACCGCTCCTGGTTGCCGCAGATGTGGACGGCTCTGGAGGACGGCTCCGACCTGCCGCTCCATCGCCTGCGTCAGGTCCTGACGTATATCGGGCCTCGGTCTGAGCGTGTCTTCACTCTGCGCAGCCCTTGCCTGCGCCGTGGCCGCTATCACCTCGGCCCTTCGCTTCTCTCAGCCGGCGACCCTTTCGGGATCCTGTGTGCCAGCCGCGTGACCGGCACCATCGCCAGCCTTGTGATCTACCCCCGCCTCTTTGGGCTTGAAAATCTGGGTCTCGATGGCCGGCTGCTCCAGTCGGAGGCAGTGCGCTCGCACCGGGCATCCGACCCCACCGCGCAGGTGTCCACCATCAGACAATACCAGCCCGGTGACACCTTCAGCCACATTCACTGGCGTTCTAGCGCCCGCCAGGGCAATCTGATGTCCAAGGAGTTCGAGGAAACGCCTGGCGGCAATGTATGGGTCGTGCTAGACCTGCAGCGCGAAGTCCAGGCCGGGGCTCTGCTCGACTGGCCCTCGAATGGGGAAACGCTGCGGCCCAGACGGGCAGCCTGGCCTTTGCTTGAGCCAGCGACGGCTGAGTACGCCGTGAGCATGGCAGCGTCTCTGGCAGCATACTTCCTGGGCCATGATCGCCCAGTGGGCCTTCTCGCTCAGGGTGCCGACCCCTGCCTCATACAGCCCGACAGGGGCAGCAGGCACCTCAGCCGCATCCTGGACCTCCTGTCCGTCGTGCAGGCCGATGGCCGCCTCCCCCTCGCCACGCTGTTGGCTACCCAGCAACACAACTTCAGCCACTTCGACACCGTATGCCTCGTTACGCCATCGGACGACGAGCAGTGGGCAAGCGCCGCGCATGCCTTGGCCCTGCGCGGCATGCGCATCATCGCCATACTGATTGACCGCTCCACATTCGGTGGGCATGCCCCTTTCCAAGGGCATGGATCTCCGGCACAGCCTCTGCACGCCCAACCGGCAGATCAAGCTGGCGTTTCCCATGGCCCGAGCATTGCCTCGGCAGTCGCCGCTCGGCGCCTCCCTTTCTGCCTCCTCAAGCGCGACCAGCACCCCGAGGAACTGAGGCTCGTCCTGCCCTGAGGGCCGATAGCACCACTGGCATTGACAGCGGCTGCGGCGAGCCACACAATGCGCGCGACATTTGCTGGATTCTCCGCCGCTAGGAGGGTGGCATGGCACGTTACGTAACGGTCGGCAGTATCTCGGCTCGGCCTCCCCCACCGCTGAGCGACAAGCAGGCTCGCCTGCAGGAAGCCGAGCGCCTGGCCACGCGCGTGGCACGAATGGGTGCGGACATTGTGGTGTTCCCGGAGGTGTACCTCAACCTCGATGCCCCCATCGAAGACTGGCCTCAGTTGGCGGAACCGGCCTCCGGCCCATCAACCAGCTACATGGCCGAGGTCGCCAAGAGGCACCACATGTATGTCCTGTGGCCACTGATACAGCGCGAGGGCGACTACCTGTACAACTCGCTCCTCCTCATTGACCGCCGGGGCGAAGTGCAGGGCGCGTACCATAAGATGTTCCCCACCATCGGCGAGATCCAGGCGGGAGTACGCCCCGGGGTTGAGGCCACGGTGCTCAGCACCGACTTCGGCAAGATCGGCATGGCCATCTGCTTCGACCTCAACTTCCGGCCGGTCATGGAAGGCCTTCATCACAACGGCGCCGAGATCGTTTTCTTCTCCTCGATGTATCGCGGCGGCTTGCAGGTGCAGGCCTGGGCCCAGGAGTTCAACTACTACATCGTCACAGCCATAGGCGCCGAACTCGGGCAGATTGTGGACATGAGTGGTCGCGTGCTGGCCGAGTCCACCTACGAGGCGCACAATGTCCTTCGGCTGAACTTGGACCGGCGCGTTCTGCACATGGACTACAACTGGGACAAGACTGACGACATCCTCGCTAAGTATGGCACCGGCGTGCGCTTCGATTTCTTCACCCGCGAAGCCAAGTTTGCCATCGCCTCGGAGATGCCCGACCGAAGCGTGGACGAGATCATCACCGAGTTCGGCCTGGAACCTCTAGACGCGTACATGCTGCGCGCCTACCAGGCACGGGATCGGGCCCTGAGGGAGGGCGCGTCTTGAGGCCGCGCTGAATGCGAGAGCGGCCCCTCGGCCCGGGCTATCGCCGCTCGCCACGCCGCCAGAAGCTGCGCGCCCGCCTTCCGGTCTGCCGGTCAGGAAGCCGCGCGGGTTAGTGCGCCAACACCAGCAGTTGCCACGTGCCGCTTGCAGCCATGCCGGCCGAGGCTAGAATGCGGGCCGCGGACCCGTCCGACCAGATTGCCCAACAGGAGGACTTCGATGACGCAACTGGCTAGCAATGGTGCTGAGCTACTGCACAATCTGGCTCAGGTCTACGCCGATTGGTTCAACGACAAAGAGCGCAGAGCCGACGGCGCGATGACGGCGAACCTTTACCCCTACACTGCCATGTTCTCTCCGATACAGGTGAACTCCGTCACCCTGAAGAACCGCCTGGTAATGGGCCCCATGGGCAATATCTGCATGGCCGATGAAACCGGCCGCCCCAGCGCCAAGATGATACAGTACTTCGCGGCGAGGGCGCGCGGTGGTGTTGGCCTGATAACCTCGGGCCTGATCCCTGTCAGCTTCGACGTTGACCCCTCCGTGGGCGAGGTCGCCGGCCTGAGTTACTTCCCGCGCATTGACCGCTCACGCACCGTCTATTCCGGTTGGCGCCTGCTTGCGGAGACGGTGCACGCCTACGGGGCCCGCTTCTTCATTCAGCTCACCCCCGGGCTCGGGCGAGTCGGCTCACCGGAATGCCTGCTCAAGAAGCACGCCCTGCCCGTATCGGCATCGTGGAACCCCAACTTCTACATGCCATCCGTCCCCTGCCGCCCTCTAACCGATGGCGAGTGCTGGCGCATCATCAAGAACGCAGGCCAGGCTGCCGCGGACGCGAAGTCGCTGCTCATTGATGGTGTCTACCTTCATGGTCACGAGGGGTACCTCCTCGAGCAGATGACCAACCCGGCCTTCAACCGCCGCAAGATCGGCCGCTTCCGCGATTGGCAGGCTTTCGGCATCGAGTTGGTGAAGCACATTCGTGGCCGCGTCGGGCCGCGCTTTCCCATCATGTACCGTATTGACCTGTCCCTCGCCCTAAATGAGACGTATGGCGAGCGTATGCACAAGGTCGGCAGCCTCAAGCGCTTCGCCAATGAGCGCACCCCGGAGATGACCCTGGCGTATATGCATGAGTTAGTCGCCGCCGGCGTGGATATGTTCGACGTTGACCTGGGCTCATACGATAACTGGTGGCTACCGCACCCGCCGACGTCCATGCCAGCGGGATGCTTCTTGCCGGTGGCGAAATACGTGCGTGACGATTTCCAGGAGCGCCAGATTCGTGCCAACACCGGGCTGCCCGTGCCCATCGTCGCCGTCGGCAAGCTAGGCTATCCTGACCTGGCCGAGCGAGCCCTGCGTCAGGGCATGTGCGACCTGATCATGCTCTCCCGTCCTTTGCTGGCCGACCCAGAATGGCCAAACAAAGCCTACGCCGGCCGCGTCGCTGACATACGCCCGTGCATCGGGGACCAGGAAGGTTGCCTCAATGAGTTCCTCGAGGGTGGTTACCCCCAGTGCGCCGTCAACCCATGCAGTGCCCATGAGGATGAACCAGGGATCGAACCCGTGCCGGTTTCACGGCCGCGCAAGATCGCCGTAGTCGGGGCCGGGCCTGCTGGCATCACCTGTGCCTGCACCGCAGCCCAGCGCGGGCATGACGTGACGCTTTTCGAACGGCGGGATCGCCCGGGGGGCGAACTCATTCCCGGTTCCCTACCTGGAATCAAGCTCGATGTTGCCAACTACCTTGGCTACCTCGAGCGCCAGTTGGCTGCGCACGAACAGCAACACAAGCTCCGTACCTACTACGGCAAGGAGATCACGGCAGAGTACCTGAAAGAGCAGGGTTTCGATGCCGTTATCGTCGCTTCTGGCGCGAAGCCACTTGGCCTGCCTGTTCCCGGGGCGGATCTCGCCCATGTCGTTCAGGCCATTGACCTCTTGCTCCAGCCTTCGCTCGCCGACGCCGCCTCCCAGGTTGTGGTCGTAGGCGCCGGGGCCGTTGGTTGCGAAGTGGCCTATTACCTGGCGTACGAGCGAGGCAAGAAGGTCACCGTGATCGAGATGCTGCCCCAGATCATGCGCGGAGTGTGCACAGCGAACCGCGGCCACCTTATCCACTACCTTGAGCGGGCGGGCGTCGTCTTGATGAACAGCACGAGGCTCATCCGGATAGAGGAAAAGCAAGTCATCGCCATGCAGAACCGGCATTCGAGCGTGCCCGACCCCTACAACACCTGGGTGCCGCTGCTGCCGGCTAACATTAAGAACCCGCTGGAGAAGCCCATACGCGTGCAAGAGCAGGAGGTACGTGTTGGCGCCGACCTTGTGGTGCTTGCGGTGGGCCTCAAGCCCGACGACGGGCTGTACCATGAGTGCGTCGCAAAGCGTGTCGCGCCCGAGGTGCGCTACATTGGGGACGCTTTCGCCAGCGGGCGCGTCTTCGAAGCCGTCAAGGCCGGGTACGCTATCGGCAGGGCTCTGTAGCCCAGTCATGTGGGGATCAGAGGCCTGTACTAACGCTTCATGGGACAATGTCGTCACGGGGGTGCATGATGCAGTTGACAACTGAAGAGCAAGCCATTCTCTCAGGGAGCAAAGGTCCAGCGCTTCAGAAAGCGATGCGGTCAGTAGTCGCTTTCGGCGAGACCTTCGGAGCAACCGGGCTTGTCCGCATCACCGGCCCTGGTCACCTGGTGACCTCGTTTGGTGCCAGCATGATCGGGCCCCATTACAGGATGATGGAGGAGCTGATCGGTGCTGGCCTGCACACGCCGTGGCCCTTCACCGTAGATCCGCGCCCGGCGGACTTCAAGAACGTGCCCAGCAGTTTGCCGGAGAAGCTAGTCACACGCCTTGTCTACAGCCGCCAGCGTCCCTATGAAGCCCAGTTGGCCAGGGTTGGGCTGCGCAATGCCGATGCTTTCACCTGCACCTGCTACCTCCCGGAAGTTGGCAATCGCCCCAAGTTCGGAGACGTACTGGCCTGGTCCGAGTCCTCAGCCGTGGTTTTCGCCAACTCGGTCATCGGCGCGCGCACGAACCGCAATTCGGGCGGCATAGACCTCCTGTGCAACCTGCTCGGCAAAGCGCCGCTGTTCGGCCTGTTAACCGACGAGGGCCGGCGGGCGGATTGGCTTGTCGAGGTGCGCACCACCTCTCTGCCAAACGCCCAGGTGCTTGGCAGCGCCATCGGCATGCGGGTGATGGAGGACGTGCCCTACATCGTCGGCCTCGATCAGTGGCTTGGCTCCGGCGTGAACGATGCCGCCGCCGACTATCTCAAAGATATGGGGGCGGCCAGTGCCTCCAACGGCGCCGTGGGCCTTTACCACGTTGAGGGGATGACACCCGAGGCGGTCAAGCTCGGCCGCGGCCTCTTGCGACGGGAGTACCGCACTTATGTCGTTGATGACGCCGAGTTGGAGCGCGTCGCCGCCAGCTACCCCGTCCTTTGGCGCGAACCCGGTGCGCGCCCGAGCCTTTGCTTCGTAGGCTGCCCGCACTTGAGCCTGGGACAACTGCACCAGTGGACCGAGGCCATCGTTCAGGCGGTCCGCCAATACGGCCGGCCACGCCTGGCCGTGCCGACGGTGCTCTGCGCGGCACCAGACGTCCTGCGCGCGTTCCGAGCGTCCGGTTCAGCCGAGGCGCGCCTTCTGGCAACCGGCGCCAGACTGACCTCCCTCTGCCCGCTCATGTTCATGAACAACCCGCTGAGCGCACGGCGCCCTGTGGTGACAAACAGCAACAAGCTGCGGACTTACACTACCGCCCGTTTCTACCCGGACGAGGAACTCCTCGCGATCATCAGCAGTGGGCGCTTGCAGGAGGAAGGTTGACATGAAGACATTCAAGGGCAGGCCAGTTCTTCCCGGCAGCGTCCGCGGCCCGGCACTCGTCTCCCGTCAGGGTTTCAACACCTTGGCTTCGTTCCAGAAGAGCGTCATCGCTGGCTCGTTGACGGGCAGGGCCAAACGAGCCGTGTGCTCGGACCAGGACAACCGTGACCTCTTTGGCAAGGTGCTCACTGGGACCATCCTGTGCCTACCACAGACGATTGGCTCCACCTCGGGCGGCCTCGTGCTCGAGACCGTGGCAGCCATGGGCATCGCTCCGGCGGCGATGCTCTTTTCGCAGAGCATTGACTCCCTGGCGGCCTCGGGCGTGGTCCTGGCGGACGTCTGGGTGGGCAAGCGCATAGTCGCTGTTGACCGCCTGGGCGATGAGTTTCTCCAGACCGTCCGCGAGGGGCAGCAGGTTGAGGTGGGAGAGGACGGTACGGTTACCCTGCTCGACTGAGGCAGTTGAGAGCGAGATGTGCGGACACCTTACGCGATGCGGCCCGCGGCTCTTCCGGGGGCCCGTCCCTACCATCGTCTGGATTGTGGCGAACAACTCAAAGGACTAGCCGGCCAGGTGGCCGGCGGAAAGGCGGTGCATGCATGAAGGTAGCGGTTATCGGTGGAGGCTCAACTTATACACCAGAATTGGTTAGTGGCTTCATTGCAAATGCAGAGGCCCTGTCGCTGGACGAGCTCTGGCTGATGGATATAGATCCACAGCGCCTTCAGGTGGTCGGTGGCTTCGCCCAGCGCATGGTCGCCGCGGCCGGGTCCCCGTTCAGGTTGCAGCTGACGACAGACCGTTCGCAGGCTCTCGACGGCGCCTCGTTCGTGGAGACACAGATTCGCGTCGGTGGCATGGCGGCGCGGCACCAAGACGAACTCCTGGGCCGCCGCTGGGGGCTGGTCGGCCAGGAAACCACGGGCGTCGGTGGCTTCGCCAAAGCGCTGCGCACCATCCCTGTACTCCTAAGCGTAGCCCAAGACATGCTGCGCCTGTGCCCGCAGGCTTGGCTGGTCAATTTCGCCAATCCCAGTGGCCTTGTGACCGAAGCTCTGCAGCGCTATGCCCCTGCTGTGCACTCGGTCGGCCTGTGCAACTCTCCGATCGGGCACAAGATTGCCATCGCCAGGGAACTCGACGTTGACCCCACCGATGTGTCTCTGGACTACCTCGGGCTCAATCATCTGGCCTGGCTGCGCGGAGCCAGCGTCAAAGGGACGGACGTCTGGCCGCGTGTTTTCCAGGCCTATCTCGATCACCTGAAGCAGGAAGAGGATCCAGTCTGGCCAGCCTACCTGGCTGAGCTGACCAAGATGATCCCCAGCGGCTATCTGCGCTACTACTATCGCACCAAGTCGGTGCTCGATCACCAGGCCGTCAGCCCGACGCGCGCGGAAGACGTGATGAAGGTGGAGGCAGATCTCCTGCGTGAGTACAGCGACCCGAACCTGACCGTCCTCCCCGACAAGCTAATGCTACGCGGCGGCGCTCACTATTCGACAGCCGCCTGCCAACTGATCCTGTCCCTGCACCGCAACGACGGCGCAATCCACGTGGTGAACACGCGGCATAGTGGGGCGGTGCCGGGCTGGCCGGAGGACTGGGTTGCCGAACTACCATGCGTAGTGACCGCCGGGGGACCGCAGCCAATCCCCACCAAGCCGCTACCCGTGCTGCTCGAAGGTCTTGTGCGTGCAGTGAAGTCCTATGAGTTGCTCGCGGCCGAGGCAGCCGCGCACGGCGATCGCGGTGCTGCCCTACAAGCTCTGGTGGCGCACCCGCTCGGGCCCGGTGCCGACCGCGCTCCGGCCTTCTTCGAGGACCTTCTCAGGGTCAACGCCGCCCACCTGCCTCAGTTCGGTGGCTGACCTGATGGTCGTCCAGTACCTACGCCAGTGGAGCGACTATGCCTGAGCATCCGCGCCTGTACCTTGGGCTCGACACCGGCGCTACGAAGACACACGCCATCATCGCCGACGAACATGGGCATGTACTCGGGGCCGGGCAGTCCGGCCCCGGCAACTGGGAGGGTGTCGGCCTCGAGGGCGCCTACCGGGTCTACCTGCAAGCGGTGGAGCAGGCAAGCAGGTCGGCAGGAGTCAAGATCGGGCAACTGGGCGCCGCTGGCTATGGGCTAGCCGGCCTCGACTTCCCCAGCGACGAGGCACGCCTGGGCCAGGTCGTGCAACGCCTGGGCGTGCCTGGCCCGCAAGTCCTCGTGAACGACACATTTGTCGCCCTGCGCGCCGGCAGCCGGCGTGGCTGGGGCATCGTGATCATATCTGGCACAGGCGCCAACGTTGCCGGCTGCAACCGCGACGGTCAGCGCTTCCGCACTTTCGGCGAGGGTCAGGCCCTCGGTGACCTTGGCGGCGCAAGCGACATCGTCTGGCTGGCGATCCGCGCCGTGGCCCAGGCCTACACGGGGCGTGGCCGACCTACCCAGCTCACGGAGCGCTTCCTGGCGTGGAGCGGCGCTTCCGATGCTCTCGCCTTCCTGGAGGGCATCTGCCGGGGGACGGTCGCTCCACCGAGTGCAGCCCAGGCGCCCATGGTGGTGGAGGCCGCCAGGGCTGGGGACAGCGTCGCCCAGGAGATTCTGCGTGATGTAGGCCGCGACCAGGGAGCAAACGCTGCTGCTGTCGCCCGCAGACTGGGGATGCTTGAGGAACCGTTTGACCTTGTGCTGGCCGGAGGCGTCTTCCGCTCTGGTTACGCCCCGCTGGTGGATGCCATTGTTGAGGTGATGCACGAGCAGGGCGCCAAGCCCATCCCTCTCGTGTTAGACACGGCACCGGTGGTCGGCGGCGTCCTCTTGGCCATGGAAGCGGATGGGGTCAAAGTGTCGCCAAGCCTCCACGATCGGCTCGCGGGCGAAGCGGCCGAGGCGCTTGCGGCCGTTGCGGGGAATAACATGACAGCAGGAGAGGGCTAGCCCTGCCCCCCAGCCGCCGATCTTGTCGCTTCCGGCAAAGGTCCGGTCGCGCGAGATGACCAATAGCGCGAACCGAAGCTCTTCTGGCCTCTGGCCGCCAACAGTCCCACGAGGCAAACCGCACAAACAAGAAGGGGACGGCCGCATACAGACCGTCCCCCAGAAACGCAGTCCATCTGGCAGTGGACTCGCAGGTGCCCCCGACTGGACTCGAACCAGCACGCCCGAAACGGGCACAGGCCCTCAACCTGGTGTGTATGCCAATTCCACCACGGGGGCAACTGTTGCCTATTATACCCAGGCCATTCGTGACGGTCAACTTCACTGACGCCTCGCGATGCCCGACGTGGCTGGCGCAAGCGACCAGGTGTTGCTAAACTAATGTCCAGTTGTCTGATAAAGTTGATACAGGCTGTGACGGAGAGCGCTGGCAGTAAGGTCGCCACAGAGAGTCGCCGGTCGGTGCGAGGCGATGCGACGGCTGCTGGCATCCACTCCTGAGCCGCAGGCTGAAAAGGCGCACTGCGCCACAGTAGGCCGTGCCGGCGGCCCCCGTTATTGGGTCAAACCGTGAGCAAGTGATGGTTCTCACGGTCGAGGCTCGGCCATTGGGCTTGTCGGCCGGCGAAATCAGGTGGCACCACGAGCAGCGCCTCTCGTCCTGATGCGAGAGGCGCTTTGCATTCCTTGCAGGAGGATCGAAATGCTGGATCTGGCGCTTATCCGCGAACGACCCGATTATGTCAAACAGCAGATGGCTCGGCTCTATGCAGACGCGCCCATTGACGCCATCCTGGCCGCCGACGAGAGGCGACGAGCCATACTCGGTTCAGTGGAGGCACTGCGCAGCCGCCGAAACTCTCTTTCGAAGGAAGTCGGCAGAACCAAGGACAAACAGGCTGCTCAGCCGATCATTGAAGAGGTCCGGCGCATAAATGCGGAGATCGCAGCCCAGGAAACGGAGCTTGCCTCCGTAGAGGACGAGCTCAACCGCCTGCTCCTCGAGGTACCTAACCTGCCGGACGATTCTGTCCCGACAGGGCGCGACGAGAGTGAGAACATCGTCACCCGCACCTGGGGCGAGCCCCGTGCTTTCGACTTCGAACCTCTGCCGCACTGGGACCTTGGGCCTACCCTCGGCTTGATTGACTTCGAGCGGGGCGTGAAAATCGCCGGCACGCGCTTCTACATCCTGCGCGGCAACGGCGCCCGTTTGCAGAGAGCGCTGATCGCCTGGATGCTCGACCTGCATACTCGCCAGCAGGACTACCTGGAGGTGTATCCACCCTACATGGTCAAGGGCGAGTGCCTGGTTGGCACCGGCCAGTTGCCCAAGTTCGCCGAGAATCTCTACAAAGATGTGGAAGAAGACCTGTGGATGATCCCTACCGCTGAGGTACCCGTCACGAACCTGCATCGGGACGAAATCCTGGACGCGGACCAGTTGCCCATCCACTACGTTGCCTACAGTGCCTGCTTCCGGCGCGAGAAGATGTCGGCCGGGCGTGACACCCGCGGACTGAAGAGGGGCCACCAGTTCGATAAGGTGGAGCTAGTCAAGTTCTGCAAGCCTGAAGACTCGGCGCGAGAACTGGAGAGCCTGATCCATGATGCCGAGGCAGTCGCCCAGGGCCTGGAGCTACCATACCGGATAGTACAGATGGTCACCGGTGATCTCAGCTTCAGCGCCGCTGCCAAGTTCGACATCGAGGTCTGGGCTCCGGGATGCAAGGAATGGCTCGAAGTGAGCAGCTGCAGCAACTTCAAGGACTTCCAGGCTCGCAGGGCCAACATTCGTTACCGCCCCGAGCCGGGGGCTCGGCCCCGCTACGTGCACACTCTGAACGGCTCTGGCCTGGCTCTGCCGCGCGTACTGATCGCGGTGATCGAGAACTATCAACAAGCCGACGGCAGCATCCGCGTCCCTGAGGTGCTGGTGCCCTACATGGGCGGCGAGACGGTCATCCGAGGCGCCTAGCCAGCCGCGACTGCGCGACCTACGCTCACATACCGCCTACACCCTGATAGTTGACCACGCCGGGTACGTGGTTCGACACCAGGCTGCCCTGGGTTATAATGTGCGCCTGGCTAGTGCCTGTCTCACAGAGATCTCGGAGGAACCACCGATGAACAAGAAGACCGTGCGCGACATCAATGTCAGCGGGAAACGTGTCCTGGTCCGGGTGGATTTCAACGTTCCCCTGGACAGTGGCCGTGTCACCGACGATACGCGTATCCGCGCTGCCATACCGACCATTCAGTATCTCATTGACAAAGGGGCGAAGGTAATCCTCGCCTCGCATCTGGGGCGACCAAAGGGCAAGGTGGCCCCAGAGTTCAGCCTCAAACCGGTTGCCGTGCGGCTGGAGCAACTGCTCGGCGTGCCGGTCGCCATGGCCAGTGACTGTGTCGGCCCCGAGGTCGAGTCGGCCGTCGCCCACCTGGAGCCAGGTCAGGTCCTGCTCTTGGAAAACCTGCGCTTCCACCCAGAAGAGGAGAAGAACGACCCGGCCTTCGCCGCCCAGCTCGCCAAGCTCGCCGACGTCTTTGTCAACGATGCCTTCGGGGCAGCACACAGAGCACATGCTAGCACCGAGGGAGTCACCCATTTTCTGCCTGCGGTGGCCGGCTTCCTCATGCAGCGTGAGCTGGACTTTCTCGGGCGGGCGATGGCCGATCCCGAGCGCCCGTTCATCGCCATCCTTGGCGGGGCCAAAGTGTCCGACAAGATCGGCGTCATTAGCAACCTGCTTACGAAGGTTGACAAGTTGCTGATTGGCGGCGGTATGGCCAACACCTTCCTCAAAGCCAAAGGGCTGGATATGGCCGACTCGTTGGTCGAGGACCAAGTGCTCGACACCGCTCGGTCGCTGATGGCCGCTGCCGGCGTCCGGCTTCTTCTCCCCGTAGATGCCGTGGTTGCCGATGCATTCGATGCCAACGCGAACGCGCGCACTGTGCCTGTGGCCGCCATTCCGGCGGGCTGGCGCGTGCTCGACATCGGTCCGGAGACAGTCCGCCAGTACGAGCAGGCCCTACAAGGGGCAAAGACGGTGGTTTGGAACGGCCCGATGGGCGTGTTCGAGTTCCCCCGTTTCGCCGCTGGTACTGTCGCCGTCGCGAAAGCCCTTGCCGCCCTACCTGATGCAGTCACCATCATCGGCGGCGGCGATTCTGTAGCTGCAGTGGAGCAGGCGGGTGTAGCGGACAAAATGACGCATATCTCCACGGGCGGTGGTGCTTCTCTGGAATTCCTGGAAGGCAAAGAATTGCCGGGCGTGGCCGCGCTGCTGGACAAGTAGGGGGGAACATGGTTCAGGAAAAGCCGCAACAGGCCTTGTTTCGCAGTCGCGCTCCGATCCGGCTGGATCTCGCCGGCGGCTGGACGGATGTGCCGCCGTTCTCCACTGAGGTCGGCGGGGCCGTCGTCAATGCAACCATCAACCGCTACACCTATGCGACTCTGGTCCCGCGCGATGACGAGAAGATCGAGATCACCTCGGCTGACTTCGATCTCTTTCTCAGCGTCCGCAATTTCAAGGAACTGGAATACGACGGCAACCTCGATCTCATCAAGGCTGCCATCCAGAGGCTGGGTATCCAACAGGGCATGAACCTCTTCGTCCGCTGCGATGCCCCTCCCGGCTCGGGCACGGGCTCCTCGGCGTCCATCGGGGTCGCCCTGATCGGGCTCCTGAACATGGTGCAGGCCAATCGCCTATCCTCCTACGAGATCGCCCGGCTGGCCAACCTGCTCGAGACTGAGGAGCTTCACATCGCTGGTGGCAAACAGGACCAGTATGCGGCCGCAATCGGCGGGTTCAACTTCATTGAATTCAAGGACCCATCGGTCAGCGTGAGCCCGCTGCACCTGGATGCGAGCACGATCACCGAACTGGAGAAGCACCTGGTCCTCTGCTACACCGGCAAATCCCGTCTGTCGGGGAACCTCATCACAAAGGTGATGGACGCATACCGTGCCGGGCGAGCGAGCACGGTGAATGCCCTCAAGCGCATGCGCGACATTGCCATTGAGATGAAGAGCGCCTTGCTGAAGGGCGAGGTGGGCGAGTTCGGCCGCCTTCTGCAAGAGAACTGGGAAAATCAGAAGCAACTCGACGCCTCGCAGTCCACGCCCCAGATCGAATCGCTGTTCGAAACGGCTGCGGCCGCGGGGGCAGTGGGAGGGAAGGCCCTGGGCGCTGGCGGCGGCGGCTGCGTCCTCTTCCTGAGCAAACCAGATCACGAGCACCAAGTCCGCAAGGCCCTGGTGGCGGCTGGGGTGGACATAGTTGACTTTAACTTCGAGTTCGGCGGCCTACGCACCTGGCGCTCCTGGAACGGCGCCCGTATCGTAGACTGAGAGCAAGCGGCGCCAGCGGGGAAGTGTGGTTCAGCCCTCTGGTAGCGGCGGCAGGTCGGAGAGGGAACGCAAGCCGAACAAGTGCAGGAAAGTGGCCGTGGTGCCGTAGGCGATGGGGCGGCCAGGTTGCTCCAGCCTCTCGAGTTCAGTCACCAGGCCGAGGCGCAGCAAGGTGCGCAGCGCACTGTCACAATTGACGCCGCGCACCTCCTCGACCTGCTGCCGCGTGGCCGGTTGCCGGTAAGCAATGACCACCAGCGTCTCCAAGGCCGCCGACGACAGCGACACTTGTTGCTCAGTTTGGAAGAAACGGCGTACGTCCTCGGCAAGCTCAGGGGCGGTTGCTAACTGCAGCGAGCCATTATGCCTCACGAGGGTAATGCCCGTCCCAGCCAGCGATTGTTCGAGCGACGCCGCCGCCTGCTCCACGTCTGCAACTGACGCCGATAGAGCCTTGGCGAGGGCAGATATCGGCACAGGCTCACCAGCCGCGAAGATGACGGCCTCTATCCTTGCTGCAAGTGAAGGCTTGTCCGTAGCCATGATCACAGATACGTCCCAGTCATGCCGACACTGAGGCGCAGCCGAACGCCCATCGGCACGGTCGGATTCCTGCTCGCTTTCCTCTTGTTAGCATGCCCAGCACTTTGCCTCCGCCCCGCCGGAGCGCCGCCGTTCGCAACCGAGGCAAAGAGCAACTGCACACCGCTCGCGGACCAGGTCTCTAGCTTCATAAGCGCGCCTGCCGGCACAACGATCACGCTGGCCTTCGCTGGGCCAGAACTCGCCTGCTACTTGCAGCACGACGTGCTACCTCAGCTGGGCCTGACAGGCGCGCTGGTGCGGGCTTCGGTCGGCAACGGAAGCCTCACGATCGTTCTGCTGCACCCTTCCGCGGCGATCGTGACCTCGCCGGGAGGCGAAAGCCTACTACGTGTGGACCGCCTCTCCTTGGGGCCGGCAGCCCTCTCCCCCGCCGCGCTCGCCGTGCTGAGCCACGTGCTCAGTGACACTGTGCGCACCGGTGAACTCGGGCTGAAACTGCGCCACTTCACCATCACGGATGACACCGCGATCGTGACGCTGGCCCGGTCCTGATCCTGCCGTCAGGCAACGGGCGGCTGTGGTTCCTCCGCTCCTTCTGATGGCGCTTCAGCTGATTTTCCTTCCTGAGCCTCGGCGGCCTCAGTTGGCGTCACTGGCCCGGCTGGCTCCTGGGCGACAGCACTTGCTGCTGGGGCGGTGGCAGCCGGCCCCCAGGCGGGGACTGCGGGCTGCGCCGACGGTGGCGGAGTCCAGGCCGCTACCGGTTGCTGCTGTGCGGGCTGAACTGCCTTCACCGGTTCTTGCTTCTTGACAGCTGCGGTCGAATGCCTGATGTGGACGTTGACTTTGGCCACTTTGGCACCCACCTGGTTCTCGAGCACGTCCTCGGCCTGGGCTACAGCGGCACTGCTGACCGAGGGCACATTCACGTCTGGCCTTGTCTCCAGTAGCAGGGCAGCAACAACCCCCTGCTTGCTCTCTTCCAGCTGCACTCGCGCCCGATCCACGTCGGGGACCGTCATGAGCCTTTGCTCCAAGCGGCGGGCGACGGAGGCGGCCGAGACGTGGCTTTCGAAACCCTGCGCGTTAGGGAGCCGTATCTCGGCACTGCGCGTGGGCCTGAGCTCCAGCCAAAGGAGCCCAAGTACTACTAGCCAAAGCACGATGGCTATCGCAGCCAGTATCAGCCGCCCCGAGGCGGAAAGCAGGGGCGACAGAGCCAGGGCACCATCCTGGATAGCACGCAGGATCCAGTCCGGGATTGCTGCCGTCACTAGCAAGAGTAGGAACAACAGTACCAGAAGGATGACAACTACCACCTTGTTGAACGTGTTCATAATTGACCTCCAGTTCACTGCAGCCCACGCGTTACAGCGATTATACATGCACTCGCTTGCCATTGATAGGCTGTTACCTCGCGAGCACTCTGGCCAGTCTCGACGCTGTCGGGTCCCAGCCGCTCGCTGACGCACCGCCTAACCGCCCGCCGCCCCAGCCCGGCTCGGCCACCAGCTAGCTCTCGTAGCGCCGAAACCCCACACCGACCAGCGCCAGCAGGAGCCCGACACTCACGAGGCTGATCGCCCCTCCTACGCGCAGAGAGTCGGGCCGAAAGCGGAACTCGACCGTGTGGTCGCCAGCGGGCACCAGTACGGCCCGGAACATGGAATTCGCGCGCATGATCGGCTCAGCAACACCATCAACGGTGGCCATCCACCCGGGGTAGTACGCGTCCAAGAGCACCAGGTAACCGGTGTCAGGCACTTCGACGCGGACACGTACCAGTTCGGGCTCGTAGGTGACTACCGATGCCGGCCGCATTGTCGTAGATGGGGAGCACGTGCCAAGCGCTGGGCCATCAACGAGGAGGCTGTGCCGCGCATCCCAGCCGGAGGCCGCCATTCTTGCCAGCGCCTCCGCGCTCGTCAAAGCTTGTTCGGCACAGGGACTGAAGTATGCCCTTGGCAGCGTATCGTCGAAGGCGTAGAGCTTGATGTCACCGTAGTTCAGCACTTGCCACGCCTGGCCAGCCAACGTGACCGGCACACCGACACCGGCCGCCCGGTTCACCAGTGATATGCCTGCGAGTGCCAGGCCACCCGTGCCCAGCTCGCGGGCCTGCAACTGGGACGGATAGGTGACGCCAGGCAGAGGGAGGAGTATGTATGCCAGGTCCGCTCGCCCGGGGATCGGCCGAGAGATGATTGGCGGCTCGCCTTCGGCCTCCGCGATCACGCCATCGCTGGTGCGCAGCACAGTGAATGCCCTTGATCCCCCATCCAGCCTTATCTCCAGTTCCGCCACTGCTACCGGAACGCCCTGAGGCGGCTGCTGGAGTTCGACGATGACACCCAGTGAGTCCGATGGAAAGGAGGGCAGTGCGAACTGCGCCCCATTGCCCGCGATTGGTACTCGCCACTCCAGGTCGTAGTAGACGCCGTCCACCCAGACATCATCAACACGGTCGCGCAGCAAATAGCGGATGTTACTGAGTGCCAGCAGTCTTGCGCTCGGGATGCGCTCGAGGTGCTCACTCATGCGCCCATCGAGGGCGAGCCGGCCTGGCGGCAGGTAAAGCGACTGGAAGTGGAGGAAATCCTCCGTCGGCAGCACGCCACCGTCGTAGCCATCAACCGCCTGTTGTTGGGCGTGGATGGCCAGGTTCCGTGCCATCACCTCTTGCCACTTGCTGGCCACAGTGATGGCATAACGGCCAGCCTGGCTGAGCCCATGGGCCAGGGCATCGCGCACGTCAGCCATGTCACCGGGGTCGAAGCGAGTGCTAGATACCGCCAGAAACCGGTAT
>DAOTVV010000014.1:0-8669 GCA_034436255.1 Anaerolineae bacterium | reverse complement strand
GGCCTGTTCGACCTTTGGACGCTCGGCGAGCATGCCTTCGCGATCTTCTGCTCCCACATAGTTGAGATCGATGTCGACAGAGAGCCGGGGCACATCGAAAACGAAAAGATTCAAGGCCGTGCCCCCTTTGAGTACTAGCTTCTCTCTTAGGAACGGGTGACTCTGCAATGCGTTCAGCAGTCCCAACAACTGGGCGGCCTTTTCGAGTACCTCCGGTCTGAAGCCCGTCGCCTCCGCTTCGGCTACCAGCCTCTCAGGGGAGATCTTCAAAGCACCTCCTCCCAGGTGCGTTCGAGGACTGCCCTTGGAACCACCAAGTTCCACTGCGACACGAGTCGGCCGGAGTTTCGCCTGGAACGGTCCAGGTAATGAGGCTGACGGGGCCGCATATCGCAAAGCATCTTGAGGTGACGGTCTTCCACCATCAACGGTTCACGATGCTGCTCCAAGAAGAACCCTACCTTGGCTGCGGTGGTTGCATTTCGGAGCAGGAGCGCATACTCCACGACCTTGTCGAGGTCGAAGAACTCGACAGACTCCAGCGAACGCCAGATCTCCTCCCAACTTCCCGATAGATCCGGACGATCCAGTACGTCCACCAGAGTCCGCTCCAGACTCGTAACCCGCAAATCCATACCGGCGCGTTCTGCGGTCAAGACGCCGGCGTGCACTTTTCCTGCGCGGACAAGAGCGCGTGGAAACTTCGTCCCTCGGAAAATGTGGGAGCGGAACTCTACAGGTCCAAGCGGGCGGGATGCTGAGTAGGTGATGTGTGTATAGAGCGAGTAGGCCTTTCCGTGAAACTCCAGGGCGGTATGGTGCGACAACACCGAATCCGGGGTCAGCTTCGCGGCGACGAGGAACACGTCGACCGGATACGAATCCTGGTCGGCTCCCGATGGGATAACGGCATACAACCCACGGCGTATCCGAACGACCCGTCCGGCCTTCTGGTAGTACGCCAAGAGGGCCTCTGCCGCCCGTTCGCCGACTTCACCATGGGACGATAGGTGTCTGGCCAGCTCCTCCCCGGTGAAAACCGGGTGCTTTCGGAAGAACTCGTCATGTTTCACCGTCGCTATCCTTGACAAGGATACACCTTACCCATAGCGAGATTATGGGTTACAGGTGCCGTTGTCAAGGGCGAGGCCTTCGTTTCTTGGCTGCTTCGCGCGAAACCGTCCCTAATCATGGATTGCGCGCGCGTCAAGCACAGAACAACCGTCTAGCCGGCGTTCCTTCGGTTTCTCTAGTGGGCAATTGTGTTTGATAGTCTGGAACAGATGGCCCTGGCTGCGGCATTGCCCTCATGGATGGCGTTAATGATCTTCCGCGGTTGGCAAGCGTCGCCGATCACGATGGGACGCAGATCCTCGAGCGACTGGGCCAGCTCCTGTGCGGGCTTGGGGTCCCTGGCAATCACTACGCGCTCAGCGCCGATCAGCCTGCTCTCTCCACGGCTGTCCACGACGACAACGCCGCTGCCAGTGATCTCGCTCACCTCAACCTCGGTTACGATCTCGACCCCAAGCTCGGCAAGGCTGCGCAGGAGGTAGCCGCAATAGAGGGGCTCGATACTGCGCGCGATGCCCTTGTAACGCTTGAGCACAGTGACGACATTGCCTTGAGCAGCGAGGTACTCCGCCGTCTCCAGCCCTAGCATACCACCGCCGATTACCGCGATATGCTCCCCTGAACAGGTTACCCTCCCCGCGAGCACTGCCTGCGCAGTCGAGACATTCGGGCCATCGGCGCCGGGCACGGCCAAAGTCGCAGGCTCGGACCCAGTCGCCAGTATCACCACCTCTGCCTGCGAAGCTCTTACCGTCGCCTCATCTACCATGACGCCCAGGTGCAGCGCCACGCCTAGCCGGGGCAGTTCATGATTGTAGTACTCTGTCACCCAGTTGAGTTTCTCCTTGCCAGGCGGCACAGCGGCCATGTTCAGGGCGCCACCAAGGCGGTTCTCCTTCTCGTAGAGTGCCACATCATGACCGCGCAGGGCCGCCACACGTGCTGCTTCCATTCCCGCCGGACCACCGCCGACCACAACCACCTTTCTTCTGACCTGGGCACGGCCAATCTGGGAGATAGCCGGCCCCTTGCCCACCGCCGGATTGAGCGTGCAGCGCAGAGGTGCATCTTCGACATGCCTGGCCATCACGCACTCGTTGCAGCTGATGCACTTCCTGATGCTCCCTTCGGCACCGCTCAGGGCTTTCTTTGGCCATTCAGGGTCGGCGATCAGCGCTCGCCCGAGGGCAACAAAATCCGCCCGGCCGGATTCCAGGACCTGTTCGGCCACGTTTGGCTCGCGGATCACCCCGACTGCTATCACCGGCAGATGGACAGCCTGCTTCATGGCCTCAGCCAGGTACACTCTCCAGGCTTGGCGATATGGCATAGGTTCGAGGCGTTTCTCCTGCTTCCCCAGACCAAAGTCAGGCTGTATGCTATCGGCGCCCGCCTCCTGCAGCTGGCGCGCAAACCAGGCCGCATCCTCGAGGCAAATCCCACCTTCCACCAGGTCCTGTGCTACGAGCCGCACCATGACAGGAAAATCGGAGCCGCAGTTCCGCTTGATGCCCTCGAGGATCTCCAGCAGAAAGCGCAAGCGATTGCCTGGGTCGCCACCGTATTCGTCCTGGCGTTTGTTGGTGTAAGGCGAGAGAAACTGGTTGATGAGCAGGCCGTGGCAAGCTTGAAGCTCTACGGCGTCAAATCCAGCCTTACAGGCCCGTTCCGCCGCCTCCACATATCTGGCTACGATCGCCCTGGCCTCTTCTCGGGCGAGCGGCAGGGGGATAAGGCCATCTTTGACCCGCGGCACAGCCGATGGTGCCACGGGAGTCCGCCCTTCACTGAAGCGCGGCTCGCCGCTTGCGCCAGGATGAGACAATTCGACGGCGATCAGCGCCCCGGCTTCGTGAACGGCGTCGGTCAGTCCGTGCAGCCCTGGAATGAAGCGCTCCTCGTCTATACGCGGCTGCGCTGCTCCGTAGCGGCCGACCGGGTAGTCAACACAGACATTCTCCACAGTGACGAGCCCGACCCCGCCTCTGGCTCTTTCAGCATAATGAAAGATCAACTCCTCGGTGACGGCGCCATCCGTTGCTGCCAGGTTCGTAGAAATGGGCGCCATGATGATGCGGTTCTTCAACCTCAGCTTGCCGATGAAGCCGGGCTCGAATAGCTTGTGCAAAGCGTCTCTCATCACTTACCTCTATTTACCCGATTGCGAGCGGACGTCGGGTTGTTCTTTCTTGATGGGCGTCTTGCCCCATAGCCGGGGCGACCGCCTGTAGTTGCAGGATATATCGCACCGGATGCTCTGCTCTTTGACCAGGAGAAGGCCGGAGGCGCATAGAGCCACACCGCTACCCAAGCGTGGCGGCCACGACGCGGCATTCGTCTCAGGGAGGGCTGATCAGCGGGGATAGCACCGGTCCAGATCATGCTAGCGGCACTTGTACCGCGATCTGGCCGTTATCTCTGCTTGCACCTCTGAAAGAGGCAACATCAGACCTGTGCCGCAAGCCGGTCTGCATTCACTCCGTGGCTGCACAGGAAGCCCGCTAGCAGCAGGATGTAGCCACAGCGCAAACAACCAACTAGCAAAAGTGACACACGCACAGGATTATGGTACTGCTGCCGACATGATGTCAATTCCGCGCATGCATCCGTCTAAAATGGCGCCGAACGGGCATGCTTCACTCAAATGATAATGGCACCGGGCGAATCGCGGGCGAGGACCAGAATGAGTCGTTGCGTTTGTCGAGAGTATCCGGAAGCGATGCAGGGGCGATAGGCCGCCGCCGAACAAGAGGAGCGGACGTCGTCAGAGGCCGGAGCGAGATCGCCGCCATCCTCGGCAAGAGCCAACTTGTCGTCGCCGGTGCTTTCGGGCACATCCTCCCAACGGCAGCGAGTTCCTCAATCACCATCTCCTGCGGCTCTGGCAGGAGTGGCTGCCTGGACTAACCTGGTCCAGGAGCCGCCCCTAACTGGACCGCCTGTGCGCCACCAGCGAGCCAGTCAAGGGCAGCCTGCTCGAGCAACGCCAGAGCCTCAACGCGAGGCAAGAGCGCGTCTAGATGCACGATCTTGCCGATGCCATCCTGCGCTTGCCCAAGAGCACGAGAGCCAGGGAGGACCTGGCTCTCTTCCGCCAAGCACCGCAAACGGTGCCCGTTTGGGTGCCACTGTCGTTTGGTTTGAGACACCCCTTGACAAGCCCTCCTCCGGCTGGCTATACTATCACCAGTGTTACTAACCGGGGTGTTGCCAAGTGGGTGTGACCGGCCGCAATCAGATACAGGACTTGGAGAGGATCGCAATCCTGGAGGAGATCCGCTCGCGCGGCCCTGTCTCGCGCGCGCACGTGGCGCGAACGCTGCGCCTTCGCCCTTCGTCCGTCACTGAATTCGTGCGGGAGTTGATCGCCGAGGGCATTGTCCAGGAGGTCGGCCAGGGCGGCTCCAATGGTGGGCGCCCACCAGTGCTACTTGATATCAATCGCGTCGGTAACTATGCCGCCGCAGTCACTATTGAGCCGCGCGGCGTTCGCGCTGCCCTGGTGCGTTGGGATGGCGCCATCCTCTGCCGCTCCTCGCGGCCGGTAAGCGCGAGCAGCGAGCCGAAGGCGATTCGCGATGCCGTCCTTGCTGACCGAAGAGGTGCTCACTTCTTGCGATGCCCCCTTCAGCCGCGTCCGCGGCATCGGTGTCGGCATCTCGGCTCTGGTTGACCCTACGGCAAACGAAGCTGTCTTCTCGAGCACCTTCTCCAGCGCCCGCAACTTTCGCCTCGATGCCGTTGCCGAGCGTTTCGGCAGACCTGTCTACATGGAGGACATTGCCTACCTGATGGCTCTCGGGGAGCGCTGGTTCGCCTACCCCAGCGACAAGCGCCCGCTTGTCTTCCTGCTCATCGCCAGCGGTACCTGCGGTGCCGTCATCGAACCCTGGGCCCCTGCCAATGCCCCGCGTTTCGCCGCCGAATTCGGCCACATGGTGGTTGATGCCAACGGTCCCGTCTGCGGCTGTGGCAAGCGTGGCTGCCTTGAGGCGCTCGTCTCCGAACCAGCCATCCTCGCGACAGCCGGCCGCCTTTTGGGCTCGCAGTTTGACGGGCCGATCTCACTTGCTGACATCGCCGCCTTGGCCCGAGCCGGCAACCCCATGGCGCTGAGCATCATCGCCGCCGCTGGCGAGCACATCGGCATGGCCACCGCCAATCTGGCCAACATCTTCGCTCCGGCCCTGATTGTGCTCGGCGGCGCCGTCGCTGACAGTTGGGGTGACCTGCTTGCCTCCGAGGTACGGGCTCACGTCCAGGAACACCTGATGGATTACCTGCAGCCGCGGGTGGACGTCGTTCTCTCTCGGCTTGGGCCGGATGCACCGTTCGTGGGCAGTGCCGCTTGTGTCATGCAAGCGTTTTTCGCAGCGCCGCACCTGGCGCTCAATCAGAGTTGCTCTGCAGAACCCGCCGCAACCGAGTCGGATGCACGAGTCGCCCTGGCTCCCTAGGCCAGGCGCTCATTCAGGCTATTCCGTCACCTGACTGGGCGCAGCCGCGAAGCAACCCGGTCAGGCAATACTCACAAGGAGGCGCAGCGATGGCGCGTTACCTGGAGGACAACGTCGGTGGGATCACGGGTGGCTATGCTTTCGATGATGGCGTCAAGGTGAAGGTGCCCTATAGCTTCATGGGCTCCATCTACGACCGGGACGAGGAAGAGGCCCTGCTGCACGTCATGCGCCAGGACTCGCTCACCGCCGGGCCGCAGGTGGCCTCCTTTCAGAAGGAGTTCGCCCAGCACCTCGGCGTCAAGCATGCCTTCGCCACCACCAGTTGCACTACCGCCATGCACGTCGTTGCTCAGGCTTTTGGTATCGGCCCAGGCGATGAGGTGATCGTCACCCCCAACACTTTCATCGCCACCTCCCTGGCCGTCATCAAGGAAGGCGGCATCCCAATTTACGCGGATATTGACCCCAAGACCTACAACATAGACCCCGCGGAAGTAGCGAAGAAAGTCACCCCCAAGACCAAGGCGATCTTCGTCGTCCACTACGGGGGCCAGGTGTGCGACATGGACCCCATCATGGAGATCGCTCGTGCGCACAACCTCTTGGTGCTCGAGGACTGCGCCCACGCTCATGGCGCCATGTACAAGGGCAGAAGAGCAGGCACAATCGGTGATGCCGGGGCCTTCAGCTTCCATTCGCTCAAGAACATGACCATGGGCGAGGGAGGCATGATCACCACCAACCGGGATGACCTGGTGGAGAAGATTGAGCTTCTGCGCAACATGAACATCAAGAGCTGGCAGAACCAGAAGTACTACTGGTTGCCCTCTCACTTCGATGTTGTTGATGTTGATGGCAAGTGGGGTGTCAACTACCGCATGAACGAGTTCCAGGCCGCTCTGGGCCGGGCGCAACTGCGCAAGCTGCCCATGCTCATTGACAAGCGCCGCGAGATCGGCCGCTACATCAATCAGGGTATCGCCGGCATCAAGGGCATCACTCCGGTCTACGAAGACCCGAACTGCTACCATGCCTACCATCTCTACACCCTCTGTGTGGAGCCGGAAGAGCTGGGTGCGAGCCGCGATGAGTTTCTCAGGTGCCTCTACTTCGAGGAAGGGGTGCAGGGCATCCTGCATTACCAGCCCACGTACGATTTCACCGGTGTGAAGAAGTACCTCGAGCAGCGCGGCTATGGCGGGCAGTTCTGTCCAGTAGCAGACAAGTTCTTCTATCGCCGTGAAATGAATCTGCCCATGCACCCCAGGCTCACTCAACAGGACTGCGACACGATCATCCAGGGCATCAAGAATGCCGCCGAGAAGGTGAGAGGCTCGGGCAAGTAGCGACGATCAGGCGGCCAGAGGCCAGCGGCCATTGCCGGCGACCTCTGGCCCTCTCGGTGCTCTGCTCGCGGCCAAAAGGCTCGAGTTGGGCACCGGCAACTGACCGGAGGTAGTCACATGAGCGTGAGAATCGGCCTGCTGGGTGCTGGCTTCATGGGCTCCACCCATGCTGCCGCCTACAGCCGCATCACCGGGGCCAGGCTCGTCGCCATAGGCGACGCCAACGTCGCTCTGGCGGATAATCTCGCTGCCCAATATGGCGCCCGCGCTTACTACAGCATTGACTCGCTTCTCGCCGACCCCGACGTCGAGGCGGTAGACGTTTGCCTGCCTACGTTCCTGCATGAGCAATGTGTCCTCGGTGCCGCCCGGCAGGGCAAGCACGTTTTCTGCGAGAAACCGGTGGCCCTTTCATTAGAGCAGGTGGACCGCATGCTGGCGGCGGTGGAAGCCGCCGGCGTCATGAGCATGGTCGGCCAGGTGATACGCTTTTGGCCTGAGTATGTAGCCATCCGCGACCTGTTCCGGCGGGGCGATCTGGGTGAGGTACGCGCCATCCATGCCCTGCGCCTGTCGCCACCGCCCGCCTGGGGGAACTGGTTCAAGGATCCTGCCCGCAGCGGCGGTGCCGTGCTGGATCTGCATGTGCACGACCTGGACTTCATCTACTGGCTCTGCGGCCTGCCAAAGAGCGTCTACGCCGTCGGCCTGCAGAATGAGATGGGCGCCTGGGACCACCTGGATACCTCACTTACCTATCCTGGTGCCTGCGCCTTGGCCCAGGCCAGCTTCATGATGCCGGACAATTACCCGTTTCAGATGCTCTTCCGCCTTATGGGCAGTGCAGCCACCGTCGAGTATCGCTTCCGCGTCGCTGGCCAGGTGGGCGAGCGAGAGCAGGCCGAAACCGAATTGGTGCTATACCGTCCCAGGCGACGGCCGGAGCCTGTGCCTTTCGAGCCTGGCGATGCCTACGAGCGTGAGCTGGCCTATTGGATGGGCTGCCTTGAGAGTGGGCGGCCACCGGAGCAGGCCACGCTCCTCCAGGCGCGCGAGGTGCTACGCATGGCCCTTGCCGCCCGCCGCTCCCTGGAGAGTGGGCAGCCCGTCGCACCCTGACTTGCCCGGCACGGCTCGCTTGCTAGCTGCCTGGGCCCTGAAATGGAACTGAACGAGGAGGTCGGTATATGGCAGTCAATTGGGGCGTGATCGGCGCCGGTGGCATCGCCTACAGGCGCACCATCCCGGAGATGGTGCGCGTCGCCGACAATGCCAGGCTGGTCGCAATCATGGACGTCTCGCCCGAAGCCTGCAGCCGTGTCGCCAAGGAGTACAACGTCACCTCGGTCTACAGCGACGAGGAAGCGCTCCTGCGCGACCCCAAGGTGCAGGCGGTCTATATCGCCACGCCGCAGAACGCGCATCACCGCCAGGTGCTCCTTGCTGCCAGCTATGGCAAGCACGTGCTCTGCGAGAAGCCGATGGCCACCAGCCTGGAGGACGGCCAGGAGATGATGGAGGCCTGCAAGAAGGCAGGGGTGCTGCTCGGCTTCGACTACATGATGCGCTTCAACATCTACAACCAGAAGATCAAGGAACTGGTGGCGAGCGGCGCCCTCGGCAAGCCGGTGATGGGCCGGGCCGAACTCACCTGCTGGTACCCGCCCATCCCAGGCGCCTGGCGCCAGCAGAAAGAGATCGCCTACGGCGGTGCCCTCATTGACATGGGCAGCCATTGCCTGGACCTGCTGGAGTGGATCTTCGACAGCCGCATCAGCGAGGTGTTCGC
>DAOTVV010000013.1:0-8687 GCA_034436255.1 Anaerolineae bacterium | reverse complement strand
AGCTCTGTTTTGCCAGCCACGCAGCGGCAGCGATCAGGGTCAGGCTCGCAAAGGCCAGAAAGCCGGCAGCGACTGAGACAAGCAGGCGCGCCAACCCCGGTCTAGAGGCGGGACGATGGATGGTCTCTACCTCCGCAGTGAGCAAGGGATTGGTGGCCATCACACGCCCCTCGCGTGCAAAGATCTGGCCCAGGCTCCCTGCTGGGGAAACTGAGACCGTGCACCAGCTGTCGTGCTAGCGTGGCCGACTTACCATGAAGCTGCAGCTCAGGCCAGGCACCCCTGCGGCACCCGAAGGAATCCTCTTACCGCTGCTTCCTTCCGGACCTGACGGGGTTCGGGGCCCTTCGCCGCGCAGGACCCAACCTTCAACGCCACGGCTGCATGACAGGCTCGGCTCGCTCGGCCCTCGAGCTGGAATTCGACCCCGCTGGAGCGGTTTGCGGGTACAGGGCACCGCTAGCTCCCCGTCTAGCACGGCCTCAATCGAGATACTATCGTATCAAGCCATTCGCGTCAAACAGAACCCTGAGCCGAGATCGGCGCAGGCCGCCTGGCCAGCTAACCGTCGCTGCCTGGCTCGAGCCTCCGGTGGCGCAGTGCCGCTGGAACGTCTATTCGGCGCCGGCGGTGTCGCAAGTGGGCAAACAAAGCGGTTGGCAGGGTCGCAGCGCAGCGCCGAACCTTGGCTGATCCTGCGGTTGGGCAGGCGAAAGTCTTTCTGGGGACAAAGAAGAGGCGGAGAGGGCGGGATTCGAACCCGCGAAGGATTGCTCCTTACGCGATTTCCAATCGCGCGCGTTAGGCCAGCTGCGCTACCTCTCCGCGTTGGCGTTATTATACCGGCTAGCGGAGACCCTTGGCAACCGATGCGGCCGCGCCTTCCCGGCACGACTGGCGCGCGTGCTTTCACCAGAACATATGTGCGAGTGTCGGGTATGGCACCTTCGCCCAGAACTGCCACTTGAGCTATAATAATGGTTCAGTGTCTGAGTAGGAACATCGCTGCGAGGGTCGTCTTCGGCATGGGTGTCATAGATTCTATATCGCAGGGATTCGCACTGGTGCGCCGGCGCCCGGCCATCATGCTTATCCCTGTGCTGCTTGACCTGCTATTGTTGCTCGCACCACAACTATCGGTGGAACCTGTGGCGCGTGCGCTGGCGTCGGCACTGCAAATGCCGCCGGGCATGGCTGGTACCTCGGCGTATGATCCAGCGCAGGCGCGTGAGGCGCTGCTGCAGTTCGGTAAGGATGGCAACCTGCTGGCCTTGCTCGCCAGCGCCAGCTTCGGTGTGCCAAGCCTTGTGGCGGGAATGGCGCCGTCTGATGTGGCGCATGTGGGCGGTGTGCTGCCGATAGCTGCGCCTGGGCTGCTCTTCCTGCTCGCGCTTGTGCTCGCCATGATCGGCTTGCTGATTGGCTCCTTGTACCTGACCCTGCTGGCGGCGGCGGTGCGTGGCGAGAGCCCAGGGCTTTCTGTGTTGCTAAGGCGGACGGCCAGAAACTGGCTGCACCTTCTCGTGCTCGCTGCGTTGCTGCTCGCCCTGGGGATTGGCGTGCTCCTGCCTCTGTCGTTGATTGTTCAATTGGTCGGAATCATCAGCCCTTTAGCAGGTGGCTTCATTGGCCTTGTCGCCGGCCTGCTCATCCTCTGGGCGGTGCTGTGGGTGGTGTTCTACCTGTATTTCGTCGTTGACGCAATGGTGCTGCAGGAGGTGGGCGTAGCCCGTGCCGCTGTCAACAGCATCGTCGTTGTGCGCTCGGCCTTCTGGCCCTCAATTGGCCTGATCGTCTTGCTCTACCTGCTGACCATGGGGCTGTCTATCGTCTGGCATTGGCTGGCTGGCATGACGGTCCTGGGCCTCTGTGCTGGCATCGCGGGTAACGCCTTTGTCGGCAGCGGCTTGGTCGCTGCCAGCCTCGTCTTCTACCGGCAACGGTACGAAGCCTGGAAAGCAAAGGTGATGCATGCATAGGGGAGGCTGAAAGTTGGCCACGCAGGAGCAGCAGACCTACGGTGCCGAACAGATACAGGTCCTGGAAGGCCTGGAGGCAGTTCGCCGCCGGCCCGGTATGTACATCGGTTCAACCGACATTCGCGGACTGCACCACCTTGTCTACGAAGTCGTGGACAACTCGGTTGACGAAGCTCTGGCCGGCGCCTGCAACCGCATTGACATAACCATACATGGCGACCTCTCTGTGAGCGTGCGGGACAATGGGCGCGGCATTCCCGTCGGCATTCATCCTCAGACGGGCAAGTCGGCGCTGGAAGTCGTAATGACCATGCTGCACGCTGGCGGCAAGTTTGGTGGCGGCGGCTACAAGGTCGCTTCGGGGCTGCACGGGGTTGGTGTCTCCGCCGTCAACGCCCTGTCGAGCTGGATGGAAGTCGTGTCCATGCCGGACGGCTATGCCTACAGACAGCGCTACGAGCGCGGCCAGCCTGTCACCAAGGTGCAGAAGCTTAAGCCAGTGAGTGAGCGCGGCACTCTGACGCACTTTCTGCCGGATGCCGAGATCTTTTCTGAGCTTGACTATCGCTTCGACGTGCTGGTTCAGCGCTTCCGCGAGATGGCTTTCCTGACACGAGGTCTCACCATCCATTTCCTGGACGAGAGAGATGGTCGGGAGGCCACGTTCTACTTCCAGGGTGGCGTCTCGTCTTTCGTGCGTTACCTGAACAAGAACCGGCAGGTGCTCCACGAGCCGATGTATGTTGAGAAGCAGGTCAACGGCACCGGCGTGGAGGCCGTCATCCAGTACACCACCGGCTACACGGAGTCGGTGTACTCATTCGCCAACAATGTCAATACTGTTGACGGTGGCACCCATTTGACGGGGCTGCGGACGGCAATCACGCGCACGCTCAATGACTACGCTCGCAAAGCCGGCGTCATCAAAGAATCCGACGGCAACCTCACCGGTGATGACGTTCGCGAGGGGTTGACGGCGATAGTCAGTGTGAAACTGACCGACCCTCAGTTCGAGAGCCAGACCAAGGCCAAGCTCGGCAACGCCGAAGTGCGCAGTCAGGTGGACGCCGTCGTGTCTGAAGCGTTTGCCTCGTTCCTGGACGAGCATCCGCGTGAGGCGAAGGCCATAGTGGAGAAGTGCCTCACCGCCGCTCGGGCGCGGAACGCCGCCCGCCAAGCGCGCGATCTTGTCCTGCGCAAGAGCGCCCTCGAGAGCATGTCGCTTCCCGGCAAATTGGCCGATTGCCAGGAGCGCGACCCATCCCAATCCGAACTGTACATCGTGGAGGGCGATTCGGCTGGCGGCACCGCCAAGACCGGCCGCGACCGTCGCTTCCAGGCCGTCTTGCCTTTGCGGGGCAAGATCCTCAACGTCGAGAAGTCCCGCCTGGACAAGATGCTGGATAACGAGCAGGTGCGGAACCTGATCACAGCCCTGGGATGCGGCATCGGCGATCATTTCGACATGTCGAAGCTGCGCTACGGCCGCATCATTCTGATGTGCGATGCCGATGTGGACGGTGCCCATATCCGCACCTTGCTTCTGACATTCTTCTTCAGGCATATGCTGCCGCTAATCGAGAATGGACACCTGTTTATCGCTCAGCCGCCCCTATATCGCCTGGAACTCAAGGGCAACAAGCATCTCTACGTCTACAGCGACGAGGAACAGGAGCGTTTGCTCAAGGAGTTGCAGGGCAAGGTCGTTGCCGTTCAACGCTACAAGGGGCTTGGTGAGATGAATGCCGAGCAGCTGTGGGAGACCACGATGAACCCCGAAGGGCGAACCATCCTTCAGGTGGGGGTGGAGGACGCGGCAGCTGCCGACAGGACAGTTGATATGCTCATGGGAGCAGCGGTGGCACCGCGCAAACGGTTCATCCAGACGAACGCTCGCCATGTGCGCAACCTGGATATCTAGCTTTCCTCCAGGAGACCGCCGCCAGGCCGCGGCGTGACGCCAGCTGCGTGGGTGGGGCCGGCTGATGTCGTCGGTTTTGCTGCCGGTCTGGTTGCGGCGCTAGCGTCTACAGCTGTGAGACTGTTCCTCGCGGCCGTGCGGCTGAGTGGTCCGCGTGGCGTTCCCGTTCCGGTCAGCCGGTAGCTAAGAGCGCACGGGCTGGTCAGCATTTGGCCACCGGCAGGGATCCTTGTGAGACGGAGTGCGAGCGCTCTTGGATTCGTCCGCTGTTGAGACGGAACTGAAGCGGGATTCGCTGGTGGAGTTCGCCGCCAGGCACTTGCGGCACAACTTCACGGTCATGACCCTTGACTACGCCAATTTCTCCCTACTTATGTCTTTCGTATCCGTTTCCACCATTCTGCCGGCGTTCCTGGAGCGGCTTGGTGCTCCGAACATGGCGATCGGCGCCATGCCGGCGCTGCAAACAGTCGGCTATGCGCTGCCGGCGCTGCTCGTCGCTAATTACGCTGAGAGGCTGCCGCGCAAGCTGCCGTTCATACTATGGATGGGCATTCCCGAACGGTTGAGCACGCTTCTGCTGGCAGGCGTCGCCTTTCTGCTTGCGGCACGCTGGCCAGCAGCGGCGCTTGTGTCGGCCCTGCTCGCCTTCGCGATGCTCGTCTTCTTCGGCGGGGCCATCATGCCCGCTTGGACGGACATGTTTGCCAAGGTGATGCCGGTGAGCCACAGAGGCCGCCAACTGGCGGCGAGCAGTGCCGCCGGGGCCTTGTTCGGGGTGGGCGGGGCAGCCCTCAGTGGCTACTTCCTCCGTGTCTATCCCTTCCCTCACAGCTATGCTTACTGTTTTCTCGCTGCGTTCGGTGCCGGCTGCCTGTCCTTCCTGTTTCTCGCTCTCACACGCGAGCCAGCAGCCGTGGGCGTAAAGGACAATGTGCCTTTGCGGGCGTACCTTCGCCAGTTGCCGGCGGTACTGCGTCGCGACCATAGCTTCGCCTGGTACCTGGCCAGCAAGAGCATCGGTGTCCTGGGCGCCATGGGCTACGGCTTCTACACTGTGTTCGCCTTGCGCACCTTGAAGGCGCCCGAGTGGCAGGTAGGGACCTTTACCCTTGCACTGCTTGCAGGGCAGACGCTGGCCAGCGTCGGGCTGGGCTTCGTCGGCGATCGCTACGGCCACAAGCGAGTGCTCCTGGCAGGCTCCGGTTGCCTGCTGCTCGCCAACCTGGTGGCGCTGGCTGCCACGCATACGACCCACATCTACGTTGTTTTCCTGCTCATGTCCGTCAGCCTGGCGGCGGGGGTGGTGTCGGACAATAACTTGGCGCTGGAGTTCGCCCCTGAGGCAGAGCGGCCCACCTACGTGGCGCTCAACATGAGCCTGGTCGCGCCGCTGGCATTTGTCTCACCTCTGATAGGTGGGCTGCTTGCCGACAGCGTCAGCTACAGAGCCGTGTTCCTCGTCTCTGCTCTTGCTGGCGCCATCGGCTGGGCTGTGCTAGCAGCCAAGGTGAGAGAACCCCGCCACCGCTCGGCCTTCGGTCTGTAGGCCGAAGCGGCAGCCGAGATGCCTCTGCTATCTGCTCGTCCAGCAAAGGCCGGCACTGATCTCACAAGGTGGCCCTATCGGGCCCCGCAGGCCTGCAGGCACGCCTGCATGTGCCCGCGCGATTCCGCAGCGATAATGCAGCACTGCTCCAGAGAGTAGTCCTTGGCACCGATGATCTCCAGGTCCAGAGGGCCGCTGTAGCCTCGCTCGTGAAGGACGCGGATGTAGCCCACGAGGTCAATGTCCCCCCGGCCATTTGCCTGCAACTCAGGCTTGCCCGGGCCTTGTTGGCGACCTTTGCAGTCGCGAATGTGCACGTGCTTCACACGGGATATAACGGCTGCTATGGCCTCAACCGGGTTCTCGCCGGCGCGGTAGATGTGCGAGGGATCCATGTCGATCCCGAAGGCGGGAGAGGAGATGAGTGCCATTAGCCGGAGCGTCGTCGGCGTGTCGTGAATGGCAGCTCCGACGTGAGCTTTGACGCACAGTGTGACGCCGTATCGTTCGGCTAGCCGTGCCAGGTTTCCCAACGACTCAACCGTGCGCTGGAAGCTGGCTTCATCCCCCGCTTTGCCGCCCGGTCCACAGTTGACGATCGGGATGCCTGCTTCGACGGCCGCCTGAAAAGCAGTATCCATAATAGTCGGATCTTGCGAGGGCTGCTCCATCGCCAGGAGTTCGAGCCCATAGGCTTTCGCGAGGCGCTTAACCTCGGGCACGATCTCGCGCCAACGAGACAGTACAAGATGCTCGCTCATGCCCTCGATGGCCGAAACCTCTATGCCGTCATAGCCGGACATGGCGATGTACTTGAAGGCGGACTCGAGGTCATGACCGCCGAAGAGGACTGAGTTGGCACCGAGCTTCACTTGAGCCTCCTGCTAACGCACGTAGACCACGGTTTCGCTGTTCAATGATTCGATTGCCGCCGCCAGCACTTTCTGTGCGGCAAGGCCGTCAGCACCGGAGCCGTCAATCTCCTCCGGCCTCACACCTGCGCTGACCTGCTCCAGGAAACGATGGATGCGGTTGATGAAAGTGTCCTCAAAATCCCGCATGCCGCCAAAGATAGGGTTGGTGTAGACCGTCTTCTCGAGGTTGCCCGCAGGATACAGCGTGACCTCGCGGAACATGTCCTCGATGACAAAGCGGCCCTTCGTGCCAGCCACTTCGCAGCGTTCCATCGGGTGGCCGCGTTCGATATCGTAGCTCCCGGTCAGGTGGCCGACGGCACCATTCTTGAAGCGCATGTTGAACTGGGCTGTAGACCAGATCGTGCGGCCGGGAGCTTTGGTGGCAAAACACTGGACCGCTTCGATATCGCCGCAGTAATAGCGCATGATGTCCACAGTGTGCGGATGGAGCGCCTTGATCTGGAAGTAGGGCGAACTCTCGGTAGGGTTCATGATCCACATGCTCATGTTCATGAACAGGAGGTGGCCAATGCGCCCCTCCTCCTGCCAGCGCTTGGCCAAGCGCGCTGCTGGCGTGAAGCGATGGTTCAGATCAACGCCTAGGCACAGGCGTTTCTCGGCGGCCAGAGCGACCATTTCCTCGGCTTTCGCGATCTCGTTGCAGATTGGCTTCTCCACCAGGACGTGGCAACCGGCTCGGAGTGCTTGCATGGTCGGCAGGTAGTGATCGCTGCCGTACTCGTAGCCACCTGTCGCCACGCTGCAGAGGTCGGGCTTGACGCTGTCCAGCATATCTTGCACGTCGTAGAAGGCTGGCACACCGAGCGCGGCCGCTGCTTCATCGGCTCGCTGGTGGTTGATGTCGCAGACAGCGACGAGTTCAGCCAGAGGGTCGGCCTTGTAGATCCTGGCATGGCGGTTGCCGATCGGCCCCATGCCTATGACGCACACACGCAACATATGTCTCTCCCGAAAGGCGGCCTATCCGTACCGGGTGGACTTGCCCCGGAGCGGCGCTGGCTGGCTACAGGCTGATCACCTGGCCAGTCTCCCAGGACTTGATGATCGCCTCGATTATGGTCTGCACCTTGAGGGCATCCTCGGCTTTGGCGTCTATCTCCTCGGGAGCGACGCCGGCCAGGTTCTGCTCGATCCACTTGCCGATGCGGCTATCGAACGTCTCGCCGAAACTCATCATCCCACCGATATAGTCGTAGGTCTCGGTCTCGCGCGAGAAACGAGGGTAGAACGTGAGGTGTTCGCAGGCGTCCAGAAGGACGAAACGGGCTTCAGAGCCGACGACTTCGAGCCGTTCCAGGCCGTAGCTGCCGCCGGCATCGTAACTGCCGGTGAGATGGCCGATAATGCCGTTCTTGAAAAGCAGGTTGGCCTGGACGTTGGACCAGATCTTGCGGCCCTTGCCTTTCTTGAAGAAGGCCTGCACTTTGTCAACATCGCCGGCGAAGTAGCGCATGACGTCCAGCGAGTGTGGGTGCAGGGCTCGGATGTGGAACCACGGCGAAGACTCGTTCGGATTATTGATCCACATCGTCATGTTGATGATGTTGAGTTCGCCAAGCCGTCCGCTCTCGACCCATTGTTTCGCCCGCAGCGCCGCCGGCGTGAAGCGGTGGTTGAGATTGATGCCGTAGCGCAGGCCTTTCTCTTTGGCCAGGGCAACCATCTCTCGTGCCTGTTCGATGTTGTTGGAGATGGGCTTCTCGCCCAGCACGGCGATGCCAGCCCGCAGCAGCTCCATTGTCGGCGCGTAGTGGTCGCCGCCGTTCTCGACACCCGCAGTCGTGACGCTGGCAGCATCTATCTTAATGCCGCTGGCCAGCATATCCTTTACTGAGTAGAAGGGCCTGGCGCCGTACTTAGCCGCAGCAGCGTCGGCCTTCTCCTTGATCACGTCGCAGACAGCGACAAGTTCCACCTCGGGGTGCTTCTTGTAGACACCCGCATGAATGTTGCCGATATTCCCCATGCCGACAATGGCGACTCTTAGGCTCATGTCATTCTCCTGAAGGATGGCTCAGACGGGCTCTATGCCACGCCGCCGCCCAGTTGTCATTTCCGTGCTTCCGCCTGCAGTTTCCTCGCCTGGCCGACGCCGCCGATGTAAAGCGTGTCGTATGCTTGCTGCGACGTCTGGAACGGACCGACTCCGGCTATGCCATGCCAATCGCCCTGAGTGGTCATTGGGTTAGGGAGGCCGGTTTCCTGTTCTCGTTTAGCGATCCAGGCGTCCATACGTTCTTTGAGTAGGGAGAGGAGTCTAGGTTCAGCTTCGGCGAGGTTAGTGTTTTCCTCTGGGTCCT
>DAOTVV010000012.1:0-6957 GCA_034436255.1 Anaerolineae bacterium | reverse complement strand
AGGTCGCCCTCCACTTGTGACGTTCGACGATTTCGTGACTGTGTTCGAGTACGGCGAGGAGGACCCCCGGCCGGACTGGAGTCTGAGCAGGGACCTAGTCCTCCTGCGCATCCTTGAGCAGCTCTATGAAAGCCACTGGCTGCCGAAGCACGCCGACGTACTCGACTTTCACCTAGCCGAGCCGAGCGATGCCCTCGCATCCGGCCCAACCAACTCAGAGGAGGGTTCCTAAGATGGCCCATGTGAACGGTGTATGGCTGATCGATGCTCCAGCATCTGCGCTGAACAATCAAGGAGGCGTTGAGGGCGGCAGAACCAACAACGTGGTGGCCGTGAAGTCTATCCGTACGCGCGCAGGCACCTACCCTTACGTAAGCGCCCAGGCCTTTCGGTACTGGCTTAGGGAGACGCTGAGCTCCGTTCCCGGATGGAAGGCTGCGCCCATCTTTCGTGAGAAGAAAATCGCTTACACGGACAGCAACCCAATAGAGTGGTGGGACGACGATCTGTTCGGCTACATGCGCGCCGCCTCGCAGCGCGAAGACGCCAAGCAAGCCCGCGAGAGTGAAGAGCGTAAGGACGAGACTCCTACTAACACGGAGATCACCCGCGTCTCGCCGCTTCACGTTGGCACCCTTGTCTCCATTGCGCCGGTGAACGCTACCAGGGACTTCGGGGTCATGTCTCGGCAAGATGCAGACGTTGGTGAGGTCCTGGCTGGCCACAAAGCCGAGCCCAACCCAGTTCCCCATGAGCATGAGTTCTACAAGACAACTCTCAAGGGCCTGTTCGATCTGGATCTGCACGCGTGTGGCACGTTCTGGCGCAGATACCGCACCGGCTACCGCAACCTGGATGACACCCGAATTCAGATTGCCGAGGACCGCGGTCTGGAGCTAGTGGAGAACGGCGAGGCTTACAGGCTTCCCACAGAACAGCGCGTGCAGAGAGTGGCTGCCCTCTTTTCGGCTCTGGCCCAGTTGGATGGCGGCGCGAAGCAGGCACTTCACTACACGCCAGTGGCACCGTCCTTCTTCATTGCAGCGGTGATGAAAGGCGGCGTGGCCCCATTCCAGCACTGCGTGGGCCCGGACGATCGTGGCGAGCCGCTTATCAGCATTGAGGCGCTGACGGATGGCATAGCCGTTTGGCGGGACCAGGTCCTCTCGCCGGTGTACCTGGGCTGGAAGCGAGGGTACCTGGAGGGGCAGAGACCAGCCGTCGTTGAGGCCCTGAAGGCTACCGGCGTGGACTTCGAGTTGGACGATCCTAGACGCGTCTTCGAGAAGATGGCCAGAGACTTGCGGGAGCACCCCGAGTGGCTCGAGTAAAGGGGGTGCGCTATGTTGGTCACCCGCGTCGAGGCGGAGGTCCCGATCACGTCGTTCAGGTACCCGTACTTCATGGTGGGCATGCAACCCACCTACGTGGTTCCGCCTCTCTCTACCCTCTACGGGCACCTGTGTAGCGCGGCAGGCTACTGGGTTCCCTCAGACGGCGTGCGGATCGGCGTGGCCTTCCAGTACGAAGCCATAGGGGAGGACCTGGAGCACCAGATACTGCTGGAGCCCACAAGCGGTAGGTTATGGAAAGGGGGGCCACGGAAGGTGATGCAGACCCCTGGCGAAGGGGTGGTGCCAGTCAGAAGGCAGTTCCTGTTCAACGGACACCTAACCCTTTACGTGTCCGGAGATTGGAGGCAAGCCTTCATGGCCCCGCGATACCCCGCCGTGCTTGGGAGGTCGCAGGACCTTGTGAGCTACACAATGGTCACCCTGCTGGAGCTGCAGACGCGCCCAGACGCATACTACGAGCATACACTTCTCCCTTGGTCCCTCCGCCCGGTGGTAGTGAGGGCTCGCACGGAGCACATGACGCGCTGGATCGACCTGGAGCACGGGCGGCGCGCCTACTTCGACCAGTTCCTGGTAATCACAGACCGCGTGTTCACAACGTCGCCTGCAGACTGGATTCGCTACGAGGACGAGAAGCTGGAACACCTGGTTGATCCAACATCGCCGGTGTACCGGGGCCTGAACCGCGGCGTTTGGATGCACTCTCTGCAGCCAGCACAATGACGAGAATCGATCCGTTCGGCATCCTGGACAAGCCGGCCATACCGGAGCTGGACAACCTGTGGGCCAAAAGCCCAGAGCCAGGAGCCACTGTGGGTGAATCCCTGGTGGAGCACACAGCTCGCGTGCTCCACCAGCTAGCTGGCCAGCGGAGGCTAAGGCCGGGCCTGGCGGAGCTAGTCGGTGAACCCCAGCTCTGGCAGCGCCTCTATTGGGCGGCCTTCCTCCACGACTGGGGGAAGGCCGCCCACGGCTTCCAACAGACACTCAGGGGCAACCAGCCCACATGGGGCAAGCGGCACGAGGTTCTCTCATTGGCCTTTGTGCCGTACGTAGTGGCCGTCGATTCCGACGATGCGTTGTGGATTACCGCTGCCATCGCCGCTCACCACCGCGAGTTCCCAGCCCTGAAGGAAGCCTACAACGTAGGGACCGGCTTGCACGCTCACATCGAACAACTGCGCGCATTGTGCCTAGAGATGGACCAAAGCGCGCTAGACGCCCTCTGGAGATGGCTGTCGGAGTACGCGCAACCGTGGGCCGCGTCGCTTGGTTTCATCGATGTGGGCCTACCCGCATGCCTAATGGAACCAGAAAGGGCGGGTGAGTTCCCGATCAGAGCCCCCAACGACATACGCCGCTTGCTCCGTAGATACTACAGGTGGGCCGACGACCTGGCATGTACAATCACACCAACACGCCTGCCCGTGTCCGCGCTGTTTGCCCGCGGAGGGCTGGTCACGGCAGATCACTGTGGTTCCGCCCATGCGCCTGATCCTCGACCAGTGCCTCTGCCACATGCGCACCAGCTTGCCCATGAAATGCAGCAGCAGATGGGAGGGCTTTATCCGCATCAAACGGCGTGCGCTGACGTAACCGGCTCCGTAATGCTAGTCGCCCCTACAGGCAGCGGAAAGACAGAATCGGCGCTACTGTGGGCTGCCGCTCAGTCAAACACGAGCCCAGCCAGGCTGTTCTACGTCCTTCCATACCAAGCCAGCATGAACGCGATGGCGGACAGACTGAGCTCTCGGTTCGGGGAGGCGAACGTGGCCCTCCAGCACGGCAGGGCAAGGCACGCACTGTTCCGCCGATACCTCGATAGGGAGCAAAGCCCACAACAAGCCACGTGGGCAGCCAAGGCTGAGTCGGCGCTCGTTCGCCTTCACGTTCCCCCCATACGCGTTCTCAGCCCGTACCAACTCCTCAAGGCCTTCTACAGGCTTCCCGGATACGAAGCCGTGCTTGCCGACCTACACGGCGGCCTCTTCGTGATGGATGAGATACACGCGTACGAGGTCGCTCGCCTTGCGCTCATCTTGCCAATGATGGGAGCGCTGCGGCGCGACTTCGGAGCAAGCATCTGCCTCATGTCTGCTACATTCCCTTCTCTGCTCAAGCGCTGGATATGTGAGGAGGTTGGGGGGATCCACGAGGTGGTAGCCGATGGGGAAACGTTGCGCAGGTTCCAGCGGCACCGCGTGCACACCGTGCCGGGAGACCTGATAACCCCCGATCACATCAATGCGATCGCGGGCGCCTCCAGGGACGGACTTAACGTGCTGGTCTGCTGCAACACCGTTCGCCGAGCTCAGGACGCCCATCGCGCCCTCGCGGCAGCAGGTGTGCACCCAGAGCTGCTGCATGGACGTTTCAACTCGCGTGACAGAACCGCCAAAGAGCGCAGGCTGCAGGAGATGGTGGGGTCTCAAACCCACAGCCGCCAGCACGCAGCCGTTATGGTGGCAACGCAAGTGGTGGAGGTTAGCTTGGACGTCGACTTCGATGTCCTCTACAGCGACCCGGCTCCACTGGACGCTCTGCTTCAGCGTTTGGGACGGGTGAATAGACGCCGACGCGATCTGTTCCGAAACGCTTTCATCTTCACCGAGCCAGTTGTGGATCGCAGGCCTTACGATCAGGAGTTGGTGGAGCGTGCATTGAAGGTGCTCACCAGGGAGTTCGGTGTGGCCGGAGCTCTGCTCAGCGAGCACAGCGTTGGAGGGTGGTTGGACGAGGTTTATAGCGGCAGCCTGGCCGTCAAGTGGACCGAGGAGTACCGCAACACGAGGCAAGACTTCGTAAAGGGCGTGCTGGGTACGCTTGCCCCCTTCCATGCCGACTGTGAGATGGAGCAGCGGTTCTACAAGACCTTCGATGGCGTGGAAGTGCTTCCCAAGTGCTTGGTAAGCCAATACCAAGCAGACGTATCAGAATCGCTTCTGTTGGCATCTGAGCTGCTGGTGCCGCTTGGTTGGCGGCAGTACGCAACCCTGCGTCGCAACGGCGCTGTGGAGCGGAGGGATGATCTCGACGGCGTTCTGGTGGTGAATCTTCCGTACTCACCCGAGCAGGGCCTTCGAATGCCATGGGACGACGCAACAGATAAGCTGCCATAGCGCACATTCGCGCCGCATACCCTGCATGCTGGTAGGCATTTGGACCTTCCGTGATGCGGCGCTAGGATACCGCACGTGGACACGCTGACCGTCACCGAGTTTGGTACGTTTTTGGGCAGACACTCCGAGCGCGTTGTAGTCCGCCGTAAGGGGGAGGTGGTCTCCGAGCATCCCTTCATCGACCTTGACCACATCCTCATCGGCTGCAACGGCGTCTCGATCTCAAGTGACCTCATCCGCGACTGCTGCGAGCGCGGCATACAGATAACGTTCCTGTCCTCCTCCGGCAGGCCATACGCCAAAGTCCACTCGCCTACGCTCAACGCCACCGTACACACCAGGCGCGAGCAGCTGTTGGCCTACGCCGATGGCCGCGGCCTTAGCCTCGTGGTTGCCATCTCCGCCAGCAAACTGGCCAACCAGGCGGCAACGCTCAACTACTTCGCCAAATACCGCAAGGCAGCCAACCCCGCCCTGTACGCCAGCCTGAAAGACGCAGCCCAGGCGATCCAATCCCTGCGAGATGAGCTGAGCGCCATCTCCTCTGGCACCGTCGACGATATGCGCCCCACCATCCTGAACCTGGAGGGAAGGGCGGGTGCCCTCTATTGGGACGCGGTGAAGGCCCTTGTGGCCGACCGCACCACCTTCACCCACCGCGAGCACCAGGGCGCCGAAGAGCCGCTCAACGCCATGCTGAACTACGGCTACGGCATCCTCAATGGCCAGGTGTGGTCCGCCGTCGTGCTCGCCGGCCTAGAGCCGTTCGCCGGATTCCTTCACGTGGATAGGCCTGGCAAGCCAAGCCTGGTGCTTGACCTCATGGAGGAGTTCAGGCAGGCGGCGGTGGACCGCCCGCTGCTGGCCGCGATCGGGAAGGGGTTCAGCGTCGAGATGGAGCGGCCGGATGGCGCCGCCCAGGCCCGCCTAACAGACGAAAGTCGCAGAGCCGTGGCCGAGAAGGTCCTCGAGCGGCTTAACACGCTCGAGCTTCACGCCGGCAAACGGCATCCTCTCAAGGCCATAATCCAGATGCAGGCCAGAGCCGCCGCAGCCCACCTTCGGGGAGAGAGCCAGTACCAGCCGTACTCGCTTCGCTGGTGATCGGCCGGCTGCCTGCCCTGAGAGACGAGGCAGATGGGTTGGAAACGCTGGTGATGTACGATGTCGAGTGCGACCGCGTGAGGAGCAAGGTGGCGGACGCATGCCTGGACTACGGCTTGCAGCGGCTCCAGTACTCCGTGTTCATCGGCGAGCTGAACAACAACCGCGCGGAGGAGCTGATGCGGCGGCTCAAGCGGATTGTGGGGAAGCAGCAGGCCGTCATACACCTGTTTCCAGTGTGCGACAAGGACCTGAAGCTGAGCCGAGAGTGGGTGCAACGCCCCGAATCGAGCGCCGAAACACGGGGCTCTGCCGCGAGCGAAGATCGCGGTGGGAGCAGTTCAGGTCGGCGTTGGCGCACCAACGGAGCTGGGAGGTCGCCATGATCGAACTGAAGGCGACGGACGTCAAACAATGGCTGTATTGCCCCAGGGTTGTGTACTGGACGTACGTGGTGCCCATCGAGAAGCACATAACGCCCAAGATGGAGTACGGCGCCGATGCGCATGCGGTGCTATCGGCCCTGGAGCGGCGCCGCAAGCTAAGGGAGTACGGGCTTGCGGACGGCGAGCGCAGGTTCCACGTAACTCTGAGGTCGGAGAGGCTTGGTTTGGTGGGGAAGCTGGACCTGCTGGTGGTGTGCCGAGACGGGAGGCATTTCCCGGTGGAGTTCAAGGACACGCTAAGGGGGGTTGAGCGGAACCATATGATGCAGTTGGGGGCGTACGCACTGCTGGTAGAGGACACGTACGGAGCATCTGTGAGCGAGGGGGCGGTGTATCTGATACCGCGCCACCGCGTGCAGATGGTTGCGATAACCAAGCAGGTGAAGGCGGACGTGGTGGAGGTGCTGAATGCGGTGAGGCGAATGATAGCGGCCGAGGAGCTGCCCCCACCTCCAGAGCGGCGAGGCAGATGCGTTGACTGTGAGTACCAGCGGTTCTGCGGAGACCGGCAATGAAGGGCGTTTCGCAAATGGGGAATCTGCACGAAAACCCTGTGCATTTGCGAAAAACGGGGGGTCAGGGGTCAAAAAGGGGCGGGTGAGAGGGGCAGAATGGGCCCGATCGGGGCGGTTCGATGGCAAGTGGGCGGCAAGATGAGGCAGGAGAGGCGGGAAAAGAGGCGAAAAGAAGCACGGGAAGGGCAAGGGATGAGCAGGAAGACGGGGCCGGAAGGCGGAATAAGAGGGCGGAAGAGGCAAGTTTTCGCAAATGGGGGCCAAAAACGGCGTCCGAGACGATTTGCGAAAGCGGGGAAAATGGCAGGAAACCCGGGAAAAACGGCCCAAAGTGGTAGGTCACACCCAAGAAAGGCGGCAAAAACCGGCCTGTGTGGGAGATGGTCCCGGAAAAGGGTGTTGCGCCGGCTTCTCCGCT
>DAOTVV010000011.1:0-4730 GCA_034436255.1 Anaerolineae bacterium | reverse complement strand
CCAGGAGCGCCGGCTGCAGCGCTGCCTGGCCCTTCGGCTGGCGCTGATGAGCGTAGGAGATCAGGCGGGAGAGGTTGGCGTAGCCGACGGCGTCCCGCGCCAGCAAGGTGAGATGTGACCCAGCCGGGAAGCCCAGTCCCTCCGCCAGCGTTACCTCGGCGCCGATCACGGGCTGGATACCGGCCTGCCTGGCGGCTTTGTAGAAGCGCATCGCACCGTACAGGCCATCGTGGTCCGTAAGGGCGAGGGCCGGCATGCCCAGCGCCGCCGCCCGCTCTACGAGCGCTTCTGGGGACGAGGCACCGTCCAGAAAGGAGAAATAGGAGTGGCAGTGCAACTCAGCATAGCGGGCCATGGCGATTCTCAGCCGGCCGCAAGCGCCCAGGTGGCAGGACCGTGCGGCCACCTGTTCCTCAGGCTAGGGCTTGCGCCAGGCAAGGTTCCCCCCTCGTCTTCACTCCTCTGAGACGTGCGCATACGGAAGGCAACGCCAGCTAACGGCTCTTGCCAGCACATTGTAGCGCAAGAACCTGCAGACCAGTATTGCATTCTGGGGGCCATCGCGTATACTTTTAGGTATCTGTGCTTATGCGGCCCACGGGAGCGTGGTTTCGGCCCTGGCAAGCACGCGAGACGCACCCCTGATCGTACGTGCCTCAGGGGTTGCAGGCGGATGGCGACAGCCGTTCCTCTGGCTGTCCGGTTTACCCACTGCGTCCGCTCAGTCGCTCTCATGTGACGGTCTGAGACCTTATAGCATGTCGCCTGTTCGCATCGCTGCGGACGGGGCCTGTGTGCCAGCGCTGGCAGACAGATGGGCAGGCTCAGGCCCAGGGTACCACCCGGCCGGTGGCAAACATAAGACACAGCATCTCTCCTATTTAGGGGGGTAGAAGACAGCCAAAATGGAATACGTCGCCGTTCAACAACTGGAAGACGCGCCCGAACTGGACGAGCCTCCTGGTAAAGGCGAAACTGGTGAGCCACTCGACGAGCCTCCCGACCCCTGGCGCGACGTCAGCCTCCAGCAATGGAACGACTGGCGCTGGCAGATGCGCCACAGCCTGCGCACCCTCGAGCAGCTCGAGCGCGTCATCCGCCTGACGCCCGATGAACGGGAGGCGCTCTCCGCCGGAGGGCACCTGCGCGTTCAGCTCACGCCATACCTGGCCAGCCTGATAGACAGCGACAACCCCGATTGCCCAATCCGCAAGCAGGTCCTGCCTTCCACAGCCGAGCTCAAACCCTGCCCTGACACAATGGCCGATTCGCTGGCTGAGGACGAACAGTCGCCCGTCCCCGGGCTGGTGCACCGCTACCCCGATCGCGTGCTCCTGCTGGTGACCACGCTGTGCGCTTCCTATTGCCGCTACTGCACCCGCAGCCGCATGGTCGGCCACGCCGAGGCCGCCTCGGGCGTGCACAACTGGCGGCCTGCCCTGGCCTACATTGCCGCTCACGACGAAATCCGCGATGTGCTCATCTCCGGCGGGGACCCGCTGACCTTGCCGGATCGCACCCTGGAGGAACTGCTGTCCGGCTTGCGCGCGATACCGCACGTGGAAGTGATCCGCATTGGGACGCGCGTGCCCTTCTTCCTGCCGCAGCGCATCACGCCGGAGCTTGTTGACATGCTGCGCCGCTATCACCCGCTGTGGATGAACATCCACTTCAACCATCCGGCCGAGATCACGCCTGAGGTCTCGCGGGCCCTGAACCGCCTGGCTGATGCCGGCATCCCGCTGGGCAGCCAGACAGTTCTGCTGGCAGGCGTGAACGACTGCCCGAACATCATCAAAGCTCTGGGCCAGAAGCTGGTGCGCAACCGCGTTCGCCCCTACTACCTCTATCAGTGCGACCTGGTGGAGGGCGCGGCGCATTTCCGCACCCCCGTGGCCAAGGGCATCGAGATCATGGAGTCGCTGCGCGGCCATACTTCCGGGTTCGCCATCCCGCAATACGTGATTGACGCGCCCGAAGGCGGCGGCAAAGTGCCCATCCTGCCCAATTACCTGATCAGCATGTCCGATACGCACGTCGTAGTGCGCAATTACGAAGGCATGATCAGTTCCTACGCCCAGCCCCAGGACTACAAGCCGCACGACCGTCGCACCTGCCCGTACTGCAACGGCAGGCAAGGAGTCTCGGCTCTGCTCGATGGCCGCGAGAGCACCATCAAGCCCGAGGGCTGGCGCCGCAACCACGTGAAGAACACAATCGCTTACTGACAGCCAACCACAGAGTCCGCCACCAGGACGCACTGGTTCGCCGGCGCGCCCCGTGTGGCGGACTCTGCCCAATCCCAGTCCGCGAGGTAGACGAGTGAGGTCGTTGCGCGTAGGCCTGCTGTTCAACTCCAAGAGCAAGGTACCCCATGGGCCCGACAGCCCCGTTGACGTTGCCGCCGAATACGACACCGAGGAGACCATCGCTGGCCTGAAGCGGGCCCTGGAGGGCGCGGGGCATCAGGTCTTCCCGCTCGAAGGGGACGTGACTCTGCTGGACAGCATCCGCCAGGTGAGGCCCGACATCTGCTTCAATATATGCGAGGGTCTTCGCGGCGAATCGCGCGAGTCCCAGGTGCCGGCGCTGCTGGAGATGCTCGCCATCCCTTACACCGCTGCCGGCATCCTGGCCAACGCCCTTTCGCTGGATAAGGCCATGGCCAAGATGATCTGGCAGGCCTGCGGCTTACCCACGCCGCCGTTCATGCTTTTGCGCCGTGGCGACGAACCGCTGGCGCAAGGGCTGCACTTCCCGCTCTTCCTCAAGCCGGCGCGCGAAGGCTCAGGCATGGGCATCAGCGAGCGCTCGGTGGCCCATAACGAGGCGGAACTGCGCGAACAGGCGGCCTGGCTGATCCGCACTTACAAACAGCCGGCGCTGGTGGAGCCCTTCCTGCCAGGGCGGGAGTTCACCGTCGGCCTGATCGGCAACGAGCGCAGCCTGCACCCTCTGCCCGACTCGCCGCTGTACGACCAGTCGGGCTTCCACACCTTCCCCGTGCTGGAGATAGACGTCAGCACCGTGCCCGAAGCCCAGGGCATCTACAGTAGCCATGTGAAGGGCGATCGGCCACTCGATCCGCGCTACCTTTGCCCAGCGCCCATCCCGCCCGAACTGGCCGCGCGGATGCAGGCTCTGGCGGTACAGGCCTTCCTGGCCATCAACGCCCTGGATGTCGGCCGGGTGGACTTTCGCCTGGACGAACTGGGCAATCCTTACCTGCTCGAGATCAACACCCTGCCGGGCATCAACCCACGCTACAGCGACATCGTCTTCGCCGCCCGTGGTGAGGACATGGCCTATGAGAGGCTGGTGAATGAGATCCTCAACCTGGCCGCCGCTCGCTACGGTCTGATCTAGGGCGCCGGCCATGCCCGGAACAGAGAGCCTCTGGGCGGAGAGCGCCGCTCGGCCTGCAAGCGAAGGGAGGCCGGGCGAACAGCCGTCTGCTGCTGGTTTGGCGCCGGTGATCATCTATACCGACGGTGCCTGCATCGGCAACCCCGGGCCCGGCGGCTACGGCGCCGTCCTGCTCTGCAAGGGCAAGCGCCTGGAGCTATCCGGTGGCTTCCGCCGCACCACCAACAACCGCATGGAGATCATGGCGGCCATCGCCGCCCTGAAGGCGCTCAAGCGCCCATCGCGCGTGCTCTTGCATACGGACTCAAAGTACCTGGCTGATGCCATGGCTCAGGGCTGGGCCAGGCGCTGGCGCGCCAATGGCTGGAGGCGCAACGCCCGCGAACGGGCGCTCAACCCCGATCTCTGGGCGCAGCTGCTCGACCTCTGCGACAGGCATGAAGTGAGCTTCGTCTGGGTCCGCGGCCACGCCGGCAACCCGGAGAACGAACGCTGCGACCAGCTTTCCCTGCAAGCAGCAGCGCGCCTGGACCTGCCCGACGACCCCGGCTACGAGGGCTAGGAAAGAAGCATCGCCCAGGTGCCGGGGCCGCCTTCCTCAGCAGGTCTGGCGTCCGCTGAGCGCCTATGCGCCCAGCCGGCGCAGCGCCGCCTGCACCGCATCCTCAAGCGCCGCCAGGCCTTGCTGGATGTCGCCATGCAGATGGACCCGCACAACGCGCCGGCCATGCTTGCGCAACGCCTCCAGGTCCCCTAGCGCCTGCGCCTGTTTGAACAGGCTGAACCCATAGGGCCGGCCAGGCAGAGGCGCGTCCTCAGCATCGTCTGCGGTGATTTGCAGGAACAGGCCGGTATTGCTGCCGCCCTTGTGGAACTGGCCAGTGGAGTGCAAGAAGCGCGGGCCGAAGCCAAGCGTGGTCGCCAGGCGCGTGCCATCCCGCAAGCTGAGGCGGAGGCGCTCCAGCGCCGGCTGCGTCGTCTCGTCCTCGGGCAGGTAAGCCATGAGAGCGAGGTAGTCTCCCGCCTTCCCTTGGGCCAGCAGGTGCGCGATCACCTCAGCCCCGCTGGCCGCCGGCCGATCGGCATAGAAGCTGAGTGACGATTCGGCCAGCACGGGCTCTTCCTGCGGCAGTTGACCCTGCTCGACCACGGCTTTGAGCAGGCGGTTAGTGTTGTCCTTACTCTCCTGCACGTTAGGCTGGTCGAAGGGGTTGATGCCCATGATGGCGCCGGCTGCCGCTGTGGCAACCTCCCAGAGTAGGAACTGCTGGCCCAGGTCCATCAGGTCGTCCAACTCGACCGTGACAACGGGTTGGCCGGCACGGCGCAGAGCAGCCACGTGCCGCTCGACCGCCTCCTCGTTC
>DAOTVV010000010.1:0-5775 GCA_034436255.1 Anaerolineae bacterium | reverse complement strand
GCGAAGAAGGGGAACAGCCTGGCGTAGGCGCTCTCGCTGAGCGGGCTGCCGTATTCGCTGAACTCCAGGGCTTCGGCGCACCTGATCCGGCTCGCCCGCTCCCGGCCGTACAGGCGGGCGAGAACCTCGCGGCTGCGCTCGGCCTCGCGCTCCATGTCGCCCAGCCAGAGGCGGGGCAGCCAGGCGCGCCGCTCGGCATCCCCTTGCGGCACCTGGTCCAGGATGTTCATGTTGTATGGTAGCCACTCGTACATCTGGGACTCGTGGCAGTGCAACATGTCGAACTTCTGCTCCAGCACCTCGTCAATGGAGACGGCCACGTCGGGGCTGAAGGGATAGGGTCGCTTGAAGTCGTCGCCCCAGTAGGCGAAGGTGGGGTTGTAGTTCAGGTGCGGCGTGAGTGCCTCGACATTGGGCACAGTGACGATGTAAGCCGCGTCCTGCACCAGTTGCGACGCGTAGCGGTGATCGGCCATGTAATCGTTCGGGCGATTGGTGATCACCAGGTCGGCGTGGAACTCGCGTATGAGGCGGATCACGAGCCCACGCTGTTCGAGCGTCGGCATAAGCTGGCAGTCGTGCGTATCCATCACCAGGTACTCGACCGTGCCTTTGGCGCCCCTGGCGGCCACAGCGGCGGACCGCTGTGTCTCCTGGTAGCGCCGTTGCGCCAGTGGCCCGCCGCCCATCCGGAAGTGCCCGGCGTCGCCATTGCACAGGGAGACGAAACGCACCCTGTGGCCGAGCCTGGCCCAGAGGATAGCCAGCCCACCCAGCTTGAGGTCGCAATCATCCGGGTGCGCACCGATGCAAAGGATGTTCATGGGTTCGTTCATTCTGCCACCTCCGTACAGGGGATTAGTATGGGGAAGGGCGCGAGGCTGTCAACGGGCGCCGGGGCGGCAGCGGCCAACCACCATCATGGCAGTGGCTCGTCGGCCAGGCCTTCCTCTTCGGCTGCGAAATCATCGGCGGCGCCCGCTTCCGGACCGATGACGACGGTGAACTCGCCCCTGAGCTGGCTCTGCTCCAGTTGCTCTGCCAATTCGGACAACTTGCCGCGCCAGATGCGCTCGAACTTCTTGGTGAGTTCGTTGGCTACGGCCGCCTGGCGATCTCCGAAGACAGCCAGGCAATCGCGCAGGCTGGCCTTCAGGCGATAGGGGCTCTCGTAAAAGATGAGCGTGTGTGGCAGCTGCTTGTAGGCGGCGAGGAAATTGCGGCGCTGGCCGGGCCGGCGTGGGGGAAAGCCCAGAAAAGTGAAGGCATGGGCGGGCAGGCCCGAGAGCACCAGGGCCATGACGAACGCCGCCGGCCCAGGGGCCATCGTCACCTCGATACCGGCTTCCAGCGCTCGCCGCACCAGGCTGAAACCGGGGTCGGAGATGCCGGGCGTGCCGGAATTGGTCACCAGGGCGACGGACTTGCCCTCGTTCAACAGGCTCAGGATGCGCGCGCCTGCACGTTCCTCGTTGTAGGTGTGGAAGGCAACCTGGGGCTTGCTGATGCCGAAGTGCTTGAGCAGAGTGCCCGTCTTGCGCGTGTCCTCGCTCGCCACCAGGTCCACGCTCTTGAGCGTCTCGATGGCGCGCAGGGTGATATCGCCCAGGTTGCCGATCGGCGTTGCGACGAGGTAGAGCATGCCCCGCTCTCTGCCCGTTCCCGACATACTGCTCAAGCCGCTCCCCGAGGCGGGAGCCGCACCTCCCCTGGCGCCCTCGTCTGGCGATCTCGCCACAGCCGGCCTCGCCACAGCCGGCCTCAATCGCTGTAGCCGGCTATGTGCTGGAACGCCGCCGACCAGCCAGGGTCCTGGACGAGCAAGCCGGCATCCGGGTCGGCGGGCATCTGCGGCTGCGGATAGAGCCGCCAGTTGTCGCCATCAACCGCTGCCGCTTCCGCCTGCGAGCGCATGAAGGCCAGCAGGCGCCCTCGCATCTCGTCCAGGGCCGGGCGGCAGAAATCCACGCCGGCGCGGTTGCGCGTCTCGCCCGGGTCTTGCTCGCGGTCGAACAGGAACTCGCGCCGGTCCGGCGCGGAATAGAAGTACTTCCAGCGCCGGCTGAGCGCCATGTACAGGCCCAACTCCGCTCGCCGGAACTGGGAGTAGACGGTGCGATCATCGGGTCCCCCGGCCACCAGGCCAGCGAGGTCAACGCCCTGCAGTCCCAGGCCCGACCACTCCAGGCCGGCGGCGGCGAGCAGGGTCGGCATCACGTCCACCAGGCTCACCGGTGTCTCGCAGACGCGGCCGGCGGGGAACAGCTTGGGGTAGCGGATCAGAAGCGGCAGGCGGGCTGCCGAATCCAGCATGCAGCGCTTGCCGAAGCACCCATAGTCGCCCAGCAGTTCGCCGTGGTCGGAAGTGAACAGGATGAGCGTATCCTCCAGCTGGCCGGAGTCCTCCAGCGCCCGCAACAGCTTGCCCACCTGATAGTCTACGAACGAGATGCAGGCATAGTAGTAGGCCTTCATCGTCCGCAGCAGGTTGTCATCCTGGCCGGCATCGCGGTACTTGTAACGGTTCTGCCAGCGGTTATGGTAGGTCTGCAAGGCTTCGTAGCCATCCGGACGCTTTGGCAGGGGCATGAGCGGCGCCCGGTAGAGTTTGTTCCAGGGCGTCGGCGGGGAGAAGGGCGGGTGCGGATGGATGAAGCTGGCCATGAGGAAGAACGGCTGCGATGAGCTGGCCTGGCGGATGAAAGCAGCAGCGCGTTCCCCGACCCAGTTGCTGCCATGATGCTGCGCCGGCACCTGGGCGATCTGGGGGATGTAGTACATCTCGCTGCGCTGGCCGAAGAGGTCGTAGACATGGCCGTAGCCGTTCGCCTGCAGGTATTGCAGGTAGTCATCGTCAGCGAGGCTGTCCGGTATCTCCTCCTGCCGGTCGCGGCTGTGGAAGCCGCGCAAAGCTTGAGCATCGGGTGTGAAATGCATCTTGCCCGTTCCGTGGGTGGTGTATCCGGCCCGGGCAAGCAGGTCCATCAGGCTGGGGCGATCCTGGGGCATCGGGTCGTCGTTGTCGGTGCAGCCAGTGTGCGCCGGGTACTGGCCGTAGAGGAGGGAGCAGCGCGCTGGCACGCACACCGGCGCTGGCGTGTAGGCAGCGGTGAAGCGCACGCCCTCGGTCGCCAGACGGTCCAGGTTCGGGGTGCGGATGATCGGGTTGCCGGCAGCGTGGACGGTATCCCAGCGCTGCTGATCGGTGAGTATGAGGAGCAGGTTCGGGCGCGGCACGTGACTGGCCTCCATGCTCTGGCGTGGCAAAGGGCAGCCCGCCGGGCCGCCCCCGCCTTGCTAACCATACATGTGGCGCTAGGGGAGCGCAACCCCCTTCAGCCCTCCCACCCGAACCGGCTCGCGCGAGTGGCGCCAATCCTTTACCATATCCCCCGGCTGGACAACGAGAATGCGATAGGGGGTGTGCACTATGGCCGAGAGTGCCTACCGAGTCGTTTTCCGAGGCCCGGGTGTGGCTGAGATGGAGGAGTTCCCCATCCCCCAGCCTGGCGAGCGCCAGGTGCTCCTGCGCACGGAGCGCACGCTGGTGAGCGCCGGAACCGAACTCACCTCCCTGCGAGGCGAGCTTGCCACCCACAGCGGCTTCCCGCTCTACCCGGGCTACTCCAATGTCGGTGTTGTCGAGGCAGTGGGGCCAGGCGTGGAGCAGCCGAAGCCGGGCCAGCGCCTGTTGACCATGGGCGGCCACGCCAGCCACATCCTGCTGGACCTGTCGCCCGAGAAGGGCGAGTACTGGCAGCCGCTGCCCGACTCCCTGCCCTCTGAACAGGCCGTGTTCGGCATCCTCGGCAGCGTCGCCATGCACGGCGTCCGCCGCGCCCACCCGGCTCTGGGTGAATCGGCTGCCATATTCGGCCAGGGCGTCGTCGGCCAGCTGATCCTGCAGTTGGCGCGCCTGAACGGCTGCCGGCCCGTCATCGCCCTGGACCTGTTCGAGGAGCGGCTGAGACGTTCGGAAGAAAGCGGCGCCGATTATACTGTAAATGTCAGCAGTGAGGACCCGGTGAGCGCCATCGCCAGGATCACGGCCGACCGCGGCGCCGACCTCCTGTTCGAGGCGACGCGCAACCCGCAGACTATCCCGGTTATGCTGCGGGCGGCGGCCCGCGGTGGCCGGCTGCTGATTGTGGGCAGCCTGCCGGGCGAGGTGAGCATTGACGCCTTCACCCAGCTGCAGCTGCGCGAGCTCAGCATCATCGGCGTCTTTCAGCCGGCGGCCCCGCTCTTCGGGCATCACTATTTCCCCTGGACGCAACGGCGCAACCGGCAGCTATTCCTTGAGCTGGTGAACACGGGCCAGGTGAAGGTGGAGCACCTGATCACCCACCGGCTGCCGGCGACTTCGGCGGCCAAAGCCTACTCGATGATCCACAAGGGGCGCGCCGGCTGGCTGGGCATCATCTTCGAATGGGACTGATGCAGGACGGAGGTGGGCGAACGCCGATCACCACGGGCAAAGGCGGATGGACGCCGATCAGAGACGGACATTCCTCTCTCATCGGCGTAGCTCCGCATTGATCTGCGTTCGCCTGCCTTTCTTTGGATAGCGCTTTCAGGTGAGGGGATCATGATCCGGTCGTTGTGCTTCGCCCCCGATGGTGGGGTGCGTCAGGACCTTTCGAGCGAGGAGATCGCGGCGGCGCTGAGCGCCTGCTCAGGCCTCTTGTGGGTGGATATGGTGGCCGAGCCGGTGCCCAGCTCTCGGGCGGTGCTCTCGGAACTGTTCCACTTCCACCCTCTGGCGGTTGACGATGCTCTGGCCGAATCCCACGCGCCGAAGCTCGACGACTGGGGCCAGTACCTCTACCTGGTGCTGCATGCTCCCGTCCTCGACCATGACGGCGGTGAACACGTGGACACGCTCGAGCTGGACCTGTTCGTCGGCAAGAACTACGTTGTCCTCCATCACGATCAGCCGATCCAGGCCTTGGAACAGGTCTGGGTGAGCTACGCGCGGGACGAACGCCATGGCCGCCAGGGAGTGGAGCACCTGCTTTACGAGATCAGCGATGCTCTCGTCGCCGGCTACATGCCCGTTATCGAGGAGATTGACGACGCGATAGACCAGGTTGAGACGGCCGTGTTCGACCAGCCGACGCAGCAGCTGGCCGAGCGCATCTTCCACCTGAAGCGCTCGCTGCTGCATCTGCGGCGCATAATCGCACCTCAGCGCGAAGTCCTGAACCGGCTCGCCCGCGACGACTATGCGGTGATCGACCCGCGCAGCCGCATCTACTTCCGCGACGTCTACGATCACTTCGTGCGCATGTACGACATCAGCGAGAACCTGCGTGACCTGGCGAGCGGCACGCTGGATATCTATCTCTCGGCCGTCAATAACCGCATGAACGAGATCATGAAGACGCTCACCATCATCACGACCCTGTTCATGCCTCTATCCTTCGTGGTCGGCTTCTTTGGCCAGAACTTTTTCCATCCAGTCGCCGACCTGGGCGCCTGGACGAGCCTGCCGGCCTTCCTGGCCACTCTCGTCGTGATCGCCCTCACGCCGGTCGCCATGTACCTGTGGATGCGCCGGCGCGCCTGGATGTAGGGCCCCGAAGGGGCTCACGGCCGATGCCACCAGATTACGTAGTGTAGGGGCTTGTCCCCGTCCCCGTAGCATGGCCGACGCCACCGGATTACGTAGTGTAGGGGCTTGTCCCCGTCGCCGTGCCACGGCCGACGCCACCAGATTACGTAGTGTAGGGGCTTGTCCCCGTCCCCGTAGCATGGCCGATCGCGGGCGTCGTC
>DAOTVV010000009.1:0-9923 GCA_034436255.1 Anaerolineae bacterium | reverse complement strand
GGTGACAGCGGTACGCTTGTGAGCGCGACTGTGCCCCTGCAATTGCTCGGCCAGCTTGAGCCCTACTTGCTTCACAGGGGTGGGCGAGACGATGGTACCCAGTCGGCATCACTCGCTGGCCCCGTCTCGACATCATCCGAGGAGCAGAGTCTCCGGCGGGCGGAAGGATGTGCCGGCATGTCACCAACGTGCTACCTGCCTAACCCTTGATCTCTTGCCCAGAGTGGCCTTCGGCAACCAAGCACTTGCCTGCCGAAGGCCATGTCTCCCCATGGGCTGCGCCCCAGTTGGCGATGTGGTTCAGGGGCGCTTCTGCCATCAGTTGAGGCTCGCGCCGAGAGCAGTGTTGATGTTCGCCAGTACCGGAGCCAGCGGCATGAACACGGACTGGAACAGTTCGCTGTAGCGTTCATGCAGCGCGGTCTGTGGCTCGAAGCGGCTTAGCGGGAACCGCGTAGCCTGTATCGCCTCCTGCAGAGACGAGTAGACGCCAGCGCCAACACCGGCGAGCATTGCGGCGCCGAGCAGAGTGACCTCGCTATGCTGTGGCACTTCCAGTGGCAAGCCCGTGACATCGGCCTTCATCTGCAACCAGAGCGGGTTGCGCGTTCCACCACCGAGGACGCGGAGGGCGCTGGGCGAAGTGCCAGTATTGCTGGCAATGACTTCCATCTGTTTGCGGAGCTGGTAGCTACAAGCCTCGAGGACGGCACGCGCGATCTGCCCTCGACTGCTGGTTGTAGTTAGACCAATTATGGTGCCACTGGCGTTGTATGCCTGGAAAGCGCCCATACTGCGCACAAAGGCCGGAAGCACGACCACGCCGTTCGCGCCGGGCGGAACCTCGCTTGCTTCCCGGATCAACGCTTCGTAGCGACGCTCGGGCGCAACATCGCGGTAGAAGCTCTCAAGCACCCACTCGACGACGCCCCCGGCTAGCATGAGGCCCTGGCACAGGTACCGGCCGGGGATCGTGTGTACCTCGTAGTCAATCCCCTGGGCATAGAGCGGCGGGGAGGGGATGAAGCGGTCCAGGGCGGCGATCACCATTTCCCAGGTGCCTGTGATGTCTATGAATACCTCGGGCGAGGCCACGCCCGACCCAAGGGCGCCGACTTCGCAGTCATGCCCTCCGGTGGCCACTGGCGTGCCGGCCGGGACGCCGCATTGCTCGGCGGCAACGTTCGTCACCTGGCCAAGGACGGAGCCAGGAGCACTGATCGCAGGTAGGATGCGGCGAGGCACTTCGACCACGTCCAGCAAGCGTTGCGACCAGGCTATCTGGTTGAGGTCGAGCGCCATGGTTGTGGAAGCGATGGTTGCCTCTGTGCTGAAGGCTCCGGTCAAACGGTAGACGATGTAGTCCTGAACCATGAGCCAACGATGTGCCGCATCCAGGGCCTGAGGATAGTTCTCGCGCAGCCAGCGCAGGCGGTTGATGGTGTTGATCGGGTAGTTGTGATAACCGGTGATGCGGTAGATCTCGAACGGCTCGATCTGGGCGTCGAGCCATTCTTTCTGGGGAGCGGTCCGGCCACAATGCCAGGAGATCATGGGGTAGAGGAGTTCGCCCTTGGCGCCCAGAGGGACACCATCAGCGCCGAAACCCGTGACCGCTACGCCGCCAACCTCGGGGTGCCCGGCGCTGGCGATCGCCTCCTGACAGGCCAGGCAGACATCGCCCCAGATGCGGTCAACGTCCCAGATCATCCATCCTGGTTGGCCGCCTGGCTGCTGCGTCGGGCCGTTACGCCGGCTGCCTGAGGCGATGAGGCGGCCGGACTCGTCAAAGAGCCCGGCCTTTATGCCAGTAGCACCAACGTCTATGCCCAGCAGCGCTTTCAGAGCCTTTCCCATATCGGCGTGATCCTTGCTTTGCCAGCCGGCCCGAGCACTACGGGCGCGACGCCGGTCATCTCGCAGTACCAGGTGAGCGCCTGGACGTAGTCTCCCACAACGCCCTGCACATGGTTAGCCGGGAAGACGCTCGTGAACTCGTCGAAGGAGCAGGCGAGCTTTGCCCAAACATGGGGCCAAGTTGGATCGGTTTCGCTCTTCAGCCTGGCGCTCAGCGCCGGGTCCAATTCGACGGCTTCACCCGGGACGATGACCATGTAGGGCTTGTCATCGAAGATGCCAAGCCTGGCGAAGGTCATTTGACCAGGAGCGGCATCGAACTCCACAGAGGCGCCGCCGGCTTTGAAGTAGAACTCGAGAGCCGGGTAGAGATTGACGCGCGAGAAGTTCTCCTCGGCTTTCCAACTGCGTTTGGCATACCAGCTTGCATGGTTGCCAGAGTTGCACCAATCCCAAAGGTCGAGATCAGGGTGGTACAATCTGACGTCCATGAAGAGGGTGGGGAGGCCGCCACTCACATACTTGAGAATCTGCATGGTGATCGCGGCGTAGGAATCGGCCTCTGTGGCGCAGACAACCGGCTCCTTGGCGCCGCGCCAGTCGTATGGGTCATTCATGAGCATTTCGGGTATGTCGCCAAGGCAAACGTACTCGGTGAGCTCGCGCTGGCCCTTGAGGCCGCAGAAGTCGAAACCCTTCTCTCTGTTCACCGATTCCATGGCAAGGTAAAGGCGCAGTTGCGTCTCGAGAGTCTGCGGCGTGAGCATCTTGCCGTCGTAGTGCAGCCGGTCGCCAAGCATCGCTTCGAACCACTCGCGGCCGCGCTGCACCTCGGCCTGATCAACTTCCCTCATGCGTTCCACCAGCAAGAGTTGGTCTGTCTGCTGGGTGGTGATGCCGAATGCCTTGATATTGGGAATGAGGTGCCAATAGCCCGTCTCCATGCCCATGCTGTGCCCACCGTACAGGCCGTATACTTCCCCCTGCATAGTGGTAAAGGCCTGGGCCGCGCGCAGCCAGTCGAGCACCCGGCGCTGGGTTGCGCTGTCGTCAATCTCACCGACGATGCGATGAGTGCGTATGCCTGCCTGACGCAATTCGCCGTCGGTCGCGAGTAGTCCGACGTTCCCCGGGAACTTGCCGTTGTTATTGGAGAGGCTGAGCACGGGCACGCCGGGCCCGAGGGTCTTGAGCAGGGGCCAAGCCATGAAGGGGAAGTTCCATACGTTGTAGCACATCACGAGCGAACGCACGCCAGCGCGCCTCAGTTTCTCGCCCGCTTCCTGAGCGCGACGCACCGAGTCTATTGTGTGATCGAGAACAACGATGTCCGGCTTGCTGCCATCGGCATTAGTCAGCCCGCCGGATATCACTGCTGCCCATCTGTGCAGGACCTGCATGTTGAGCGCCTCGTTCTGGGCAGTGACATGTGGACGCTCGTCGTTCATCATGACCAAACCGATTGGGCTGGAACGCATGGAAGCACCTCCGATGTCTGGTACTGGACGGCAACGGCCGAGCCGGTCCTCCCGGCCCTGCCGGACCCTTCGCTTCGGGAGCCATGGTAAGCAGGCGGTTTCCGGCTGTCAAAGCTGCCGGCCTGGTCGGGTGTACCAAGCCGACTTTCGGCGAATGACCGAGCCGGCGTGCACTCATAGCTCGACCCGGCGAATTGCCGATTGTGGGCTTGTAGTTGCCTGTGCGCGATGGTATAATGATTGCCAGTTAGATCAGGCCGCAATGTGGCGTATCCTAAGTACGCTACAGCCAGTGCAGCGATTGGAGGGAGCAGTGAAGCTCGTCCTCAGGTCTGGTGGCAAGATCGAAAACCGGGATCCGTTCAAGCGTAGTCCGGCTGGATTGCGAGGCGAGGATCGCGCCGCAGGGTCGCGCGGCCGTCGCTCCATAAAGGAAATCCTCATCCTGTCGGCGATCGCGAACGTGCTGAGCGAGTCCAGCCACAAAGGCAAGATGACGGATATCGACTGACCTGGAGCCGGGTAGCCCCCGCCAGTTTGAGGGGGTGTTCTTTGCCTTGTGCCTGATCCGTATAGGTGTACCCAGGCTCCGCTCCCACTAGCGGGCGCCAGTGAGTGGTCTTGGTCCCCTCATTATGGCAGCGGCGGTCCTTGCGTCAGGACGGGGTGCCGCTGACCGTTGCCGGTGGTTGCCACGCACAGGTATCCTGTGATAGCATCGGCGCCACTGCATCACGATCCGCCTGAGCGGTTTTGGGAGAGGCCATGCGCGTTCCGATCATTGCCGGCAACTGGAAGATGAACAAGACCCCCAGCGAGGCACGCGAGCTCGCAGCGAGCATGAAGGACCGCCTGCTGGAGATCAGCTCGGTCGAGCGGGTCTTGTGTCCGCCCTTCATTGACATCCCCGCCGTAGCTGCCGTCGTCGGTGGAACTGAGATTGGCGTCGGCGCTCAGAATCTCTATCCTGAGAAGGCCGGTGCCTACACCGGCGAAATCTCGCCCCTGATGCTCAAGGAGTTGTGCCAGTATGTCATACTCGGCCATTCCGAGCGCCGTGGCTACTTCGCGGAGACGGACGAGTTCATAAACCGGAAAGTGAAGAGCGCTCTGGCAAACGGCCTGACTCCGATCATCTGCGTTGGCGAGAGCCTGGAACAGTACGACCGAGGCGAGACGGGTAGGGTTGTCTCAAGCCAGGTGCGCGGGGTCCTCGCCGGGCTAAGCACCGAAGAGGTGCTGCGTGTGGTGATGGCCTACGAGCCGATCTGGGCCATCGGCACGGGGCGGGCGGCCACGTCTGAGGGTGCCAACCAGGTGATCGGTGGCGTTGTCCGTGCGACAATCGCTGAACTGGTCGGGGCTGATGTGGCGGATCGGGTGCGCATCCAATATGGCGGCAGCATGAACGCGGCGAACGCTCTCGACTTGCTGCAGCAGCCCGAGATTGACGGCGGCCTGATAGGGGGAGCCAGCCTGAAGGCTGATGACTTCGTGGCCATCGTCAGGGCCGCAGCCGAAGCCAAAGGCTAGCAGTGCAGCGCAAGCACAAGTGAGGCGTGCAGCATGCGAGAGGGGACCCTTCGGGCCCCCTCTCGTGCGTTTGCATAGGTGAGTTGCTGGCCAGATTGAGCGCTGCCTCTTAGCGTCTACTTGCGCCGAGCCGTGAGCTCGAGCGTCATTTCCTCGAAGTACGATCGCGGCGGCGCGTCCGGGCTGTCGGCGTATTTCAGGTCCATCACCTCAGCGGTGAGCGCCAGGCTGGCGGTCTCGAGGAGGACCTTCTGCCCCGCCTGTGCCTTCACCATGTCTCCTCGGCTGGCCATCCCATCGCGCACGCTGGCGTTCTGCATCGCATATTCGCTCACGATCAGTTTCGTCGTGGTACGGATGTCGCTTTTGTCAAACAGCCATATCTCCATGGCACAGGCTCTCTCCGGGCTGGCTTCTCCGACGGTCTCAGCGACGCCCAGGCCGCACTCTCCGAGGAACTCCTGGTCGCGCCCTTCGATGCTGTAGGAGGTGTCGAAGAGTTCGTTGCTTCCGTAGCGGTAGGTAGCCACGAAGGTCCCCAGCACTTCGCCCTGGGGCTCGGCGAGTGCGTTGGGCTGCGGGGCGACTTGAGCCGCGCTTTCGTTGCTCTCGTGTTCCTCAGCCAGCAGGCTGAGTGCTTCATCCAGGCTCAACTCGTCGTCCGCCTCAGCAACTGTGGCTGAATTGGCAACCGGACGGGCCGGGGATGATCGGGCTGGGCCGGCGGGCGTGGCATTGTTAGCGAAGATGCGTGCACGACTGACACGGAGGTGCGGCAGACTGGGCAGTCTCAGAGAGCGCAGCCGCGCCATGGTAGACGACAGGTCCGGCATTGCAGGAAGCGTGCCGCGCCTGTAGGCCCAGACGCCGCCGCCGGCAAGGAGGAGAACGGCTGCGCCCAGCAGCATCACAGCCAGTGGCCGGCTCCGGCCGACCTCGGCAGCCACGCTGCCGGCCTGTGTACCTTGCTGCGTTATGCTCCGAGAGGCCGGTGTTGCCGCAGAGAGCGGCTGACTGCCTGCCTCAAGGGCCAGGTCCTGACGCAGGCGCTCCAACCGCTTGGCTTCCACAGGGGTGCTGTTGGACATGGCGGTTTCAAGGGCGCCGATGATCGCCGCTGCTTCCTCCGGCTTAAACGACTGCAAGCGGGCTCGAGCGAGATCGGCGTCGCCGTTCAGGGAGTATGAATCTGCCGCCATGGCGATATACTGCTGCTGATAGGCAGCTGCCATGTCCGAAGGTGCAGCATTGCTGATTCGCAGCGGCCAGACGGACCAGCCGAGAATCGGCAGGCCGACAATCAGGCCAAGCAGAAACCCCAGCCCCCCGAAGACAAGGGCAGTGTTGCTGCCACCCCGGCTGAGGCCCCGCAGCCTCGGTGCCCGCTTCAGGCTGACGCGGGACAGGATTGATGTTCCGTTCCAGGTAGTTGAATTGCTCATCACTAGCCTCCCGCGCCTAAGCGCACAGGTAAGGGTCTTTGACAGACCGGGTGAGAATTTCAATGCCTGACTCTGTCAACATGACTACGTCTTCTATGCGGACTCCGCCCCATCCTTCCACGTAAATGCCGGGCTCGACGGTCACCACATTGCCCGGCTCGAGGATGTCTGCTGAGCGGCTGGATAGACGCGGGTCTTCATGTATGGCGAGACCGACGCCGTGCCCCAGCCCATGCCCGAACGCCTCGCCAAAGCCAGCCGAGGTGATCACGTCGCGGGCGAGAGCGTCGGCCTCTTTGCCGGTCATGCCTGGGCGAATGCCAGCCTCAGCCGCCTTCTGAGCCGCAAGAACGATATCGTAGATCTCCCTGAAACGTTCGTCTGGCGCCCCGAGGCACAGCGTCCTGGTTAGGTCCCCGCAGTAACCGTCCACCCTGGCACCTATATCTATTACTACGGGCTCGCCCGGAGCCAGAGGACGGGGCCCTGGACGGGCATGAGCCATAGCCCCGTTTGGGCCCGCACCCACGACTGGATCAAAGGCCATGGCCTCGCCGCCGTGGGTGCGGATATATACTTCGATGAACCAGGCGACCTCGGCTTCTGTGACACCAGGTCTCAGCCAATCTCTTGCAGCGGCGAGAGCCTCGTCGGTGAGGGCAACCGCAGCAGTGAGTCGGTCGATCTCCGCCGGCGACTTGACGGTGCGCAAGCGTGCGACCAGTCCGCAAACTGGGACGAGTTCGGTGGCGGAGCCGAGACGGTCACGCCACGTGTTCCACTGGTCTACGGTCACATAGTCCGATTCAACACCAACAGCGCGAAGCCCACAGTCGACGGCGAGGGCCGCCAGAGCATCAGCCCAGGCCTCACGCGTCTCGACCACGCGGGCAGAGCCCACCTCGCGCTTTGCCTGCTCGGTGTAGCGTGGATCAACCGCCAGGACTGTGTCCTCGTCCGAAATCAGGAGAAGACCAACATCGCCTGTGAAGCCGCAAAGGTAGCGCATGTTGATGGGGTTGGTGACCAACATCGCCTCGAGGCCATGCTGGTCAAATGTGGAGCGCAACCGCTCGATCCGATCGCACATAGGGACAAAGCCTTCACAGCAGTTTGATGCAATGTGGTGCAAGAGCCGTGCCAGCGGTAGGTTGGTGTGGTTTGCTCGGCTGCCAGCGCCCTTGGAGGCAGTCCTTGAAATGCTCTTGCGAAGCAGCTATGATAGTGTCCGAGTGGCACAGACAACGTGACATAGCCCCTTTCTGGAGGTAACGGTGGATATCTTCGCCAAGTGCTCCGAGTTCACGGCCGCGCGCGAAGCCATTGCTGGCGGCTACTACCCCTTCTTCATTCCTCTGGACGACACGGAGGGTACAGAGGTTGTCATCAACGGGCGTCGTCTGATCATGATCGGCTCCAACAACTACTTGGGGCTCACTACCGATCCCAGAGTACGCCAGGCGGCGATGGATGCGGTGGCCAAGTATGGCACAAGTTGCACCGGCTCGCGCTTCCTAAATGGCACCCTGAAGCTGCACCTTGAACTGGAGCGTGAGTTAGCCGAGTTCGTTGGCAAGGAGAGCGCCCTTGTCTTCTCGACCGGCTATCAGACTAACCTGGGCACTATCTCGGCGCTCGTGGGCCGAGGCGATGTGGTCATCACCGACCGGGACGACCACGCAAGCATCATAGATGGCTGCCGCCTCTCCTATGGAGAGATGAAGCGCTTCCTCCACAACGATATGAACAGCCTGGAAAGGGTGTTGCAGGGGTGCGACGAGAGCCAGGGCCGCCTGGTCGTGGTTGACGGGCTTTACAGCATGGGCGGGGATATCGCACCGTTGCCCGAGATCGTTGCTCTCTGCAAGCGCTACGGGGCACGGCTGATGGTTGATGACGCGCATGCCATGGGAGTGTTGGGAGATGGCAGGGGGACGGCAGCCCATTTCGGCCTCACCAAAGAGGTTGATCTGACCATGGGCACGTTCTCCAAGTCGTTTGCCTCACTGGGCGGGTTCATCGCTGGCGACGACGATGTGGTCCATTACATCCAGCACATGGGCAGGAGCATGATTTTCAGCGCCAGCGCTCCGGCCGCGAACGTTGCTGCTGCCGCTGCTGCTCTCAAGATAATGAAAGAGGAACCGGAACGGCGGACCCGGCTGCTGGCGATCGCCGCCCGCATGCGCAGCGAGTACACTCGCATGGGATTCAACATCGGCCAGAGCCAGTCGCCCATCATCCCTATCTACATAAACAACGACGAAGCCACTCTGGCAATATGGAAGGCGCTCTTTGAGGCTGGAGTCTACACGAACCCCGTACTGCCACCCGGAGTGCCGCCCGGCAAGTCGTTGCTGCGCACTTCCTACATGGCGACGCACACCGATGCGCAGATGGACCGGGTGCTCGAGACTTTCAACAGCGTCGGCAAGAAGCTGGGCATTATCTGATCGGCTGGCAAAGGTGCCCTGCGCCTGGAAACCGGGGCTTAAGTGACAGAGGCCGGCACGAGTGCCGGCCTCTGTCACTTAACGTGCACTCTCCGGGCTATGAGCCGGGAGGCTCAGGCGGGAAGGGTGGGATTCGAACCCACGGTGGAGTCACCCCCACAACGCTTTTCGAGAGCGTCCCGATTAACCACTCTGGCACCTTCCCGTGTCTGCGTTCTGCTACGATCTCAGGCGGGCGAAGTACTCTGACAGCTGTGCCTGGGCACATTGTGCAAGGATTCCGCGGGTCACCAGCACCTGGTGGTTGAGCCAGGGCGACCGCAGCAGGTCCAGGATGCTGCCGGCTGCGCCCGCTTTCGGGTCATCAACGGCATAGACCAGCCGGCCCAGCCTGGCCTGCACCATGGCCCCCGCGCACATCGGGCAGGGCTCCATCGTGCAGTAGAGCGTCAATCCTGACAGCCGCCACGTGCCCAGCTCGCTGGCAGCCTGGCGGAGAGCGATGATCTCGGCGTGAGCCGTCGGGTCTTGGAGCAACTCACGCTGATTATGCCCCTTGGCAACCACCTGACCCGCCGACACAGCGACAGCGCCCACAGGAATGTCGCCGGCCGCAGCCGCCAGCCTGGCCTCAGCGATAGCCTGAGCCATGAAATGCTCGTCGTCAGCCAGCGACATTGTAATGGACCACGCTGCCTGGGGCAACCCACTCTCCTGAGTCTCAACAAAGACAATATACCGGGAAGCAAATGGCACAGCAACCGGCGGAGCCCTGCCCGGCCTTTTCAGCCAACTCATCTGGGAGGAATGAGCCAGAGGGAGGCGGATGCCTGGCTGGTGGTCCAGAACATCTGATCTGCACTGGGACCGTTCCGAGGAGCACGGGTTCCAGCGGTGACCCGGCCCAAGCCTTGGACGCCAGCGGCGGGCTGCGCAGGACGGTGGCTCTCCCAAAGATCGAATGAGTGATCGTAGCCGCCGCTGTTGGCAATCCGGGGCAGCGCTTCGCTCGCCAGGCTCCGCGCTGGAAGATGCCGGTCACATAGCACCAGAGTCCGACTCGCAGGCACCCGCTATGCACGCGCCCGCTGATACGAGGGCGTCGCCGGGCGCGGACGTGGCGTTTGCCGTTGGTGAAAGCGGTGTAGCCTTGGTCGGGT
>DAOTVV010000008.1:0-17504 GCA_034436255.1 Anaerolineae bacterium | reverse complement strand
GTGCCCCGATCTCGATGTCGGGCAGAATGGTACTGTTGGCGCCAACCATCGCCCCACGCCGCAAACGCGGGCCGCGTAGACAGCGCTTGACCAGGGGGCAGCGAGGGTGCAGGGCGTTGGTGAGGGCCACATGAGGGCCCAGCCAGACGTCGTCCTCCAGTAGGCTGTACTCCGGAACGAACACGCCGGAGTGCAGGCGTACTCTATTGCCCATTGTGACGTGGTGCTCGACCACCGAGTGGGAGCCGATACTCACGTCGTCTCCAACCTGGCAATGCTCGCGCAGCAGTGCCGCATGCCCCGTCTGCAGGCGCTGGCCGATGGATGTACCGGCATAGATGACAGTGTGAGACCTCACTGTTGCACCGTCTCCGATGACAGTGGGTAGTTCCCCAGGCACAGTTCCCAATGGCGGGGTCCCGACAATGGCGAACTCGGCGATGCACACGCCATCGCCAAGGTGAACGTTGGGGTAGACTACGGCTGTGGGATGTATCGCACTGACCATAGCGGCCGGATCATAGCACAGGCGTATGGCGCCAGCAATGGCCTCTGCGACGCCGTCGTGGGCCGCGTGGGCGGAGTTGGACAATCTGAGCCAATCATCTTTAGAATAGCGTTCCACATAGCTAGGCTCCGGCAATGGCTGCCCAGGGCCGTGCACATCGCGAGGTGACGAATGAAGCTGGCTTCACGCATGGGTAGACTGGGAACGGAGACGGCCTTTGAGGTGCTTGCCGCGGCTCGCGCTCTTGAGGCTCAAGGGAAGGAGATCATTCACCTTGAGATCGGCGAGCCGGATTTCGATACCCCGGGCAATATCATCGAGGCGGCCTGTAGGGCACTGCGCTCTGGTAAGACCCATTACACTCCGGCGGCGGGCGTGCCCGAACTGCGCCAGGCGATCGCTAAGTACATTGCCTCGACGCGCGGCATAGACGTCAGCCCAGACCAGGTCGTGGTGGTGCCGGGCGGCAAGCCCATCATGTTCTATGTGATCATGGCTCTGGCTGAGGAAGGGGATGAGGTGATCTATCCTAATCCCGGCTTCCCGATCTACGAATCCATGATCAACTTCGTGGGCGCTAAGCCTGTACCCATGCCTCTGCGCGAGGCGAATGGCTTCAGTTGCGATGTACACGAACTGGCCTCACTGGTGACCGAACGGACGAAGCTGATCATCATCAACTCACCTGCCAACCCCACCGGAGGTGTTCTCAGCCGAGATGATCTGAGGGCAATCGCTGAGATTGCGCGCGAGCGCGACATAATGGTGATGGCTGACGAGATCTACTCTCGTATTCTATATGAGGGCGAATTTGCCAGTATCGCCAGCCTTCCCGGCATGGCCGAGCGCACGATCATCCTCGAAGGGTTCTCGAAGACTTATGCGATGACCGGCTGGCGCCTCGGGTACGGCGTCATGCCTCTCGAACTGGCGCCGCACATAACCAGATTGATGGTCAACTCGAACTCCTGCACGGCCGCCTTCACGCAATATGCCGGCGTTGAGGCTCTCACCGGGCCGCAGGATGCTTCGGCTCGGATGGTGGAGGCGTTCCGCGAGCGACGGGACGTCATCGTCGAGGGCCTGAACCGCATACCAGGCATCCGCTGTCTGAAGCCGAAGGGAGCATTCTATGTGTTCCCCAATATCGAGGCTACCGGCATGGGCAGCAAGGAGATGGAGCAGTTCCTGTTGCACGAGGCCGGCGTGGCTGCCTTGTCGGGCACCTCGTTCGGCGCGTATGGCGAAGGGTTCCTGCGTCTCTCCTATGCCAACTCGGTAGAGAACATCAATAAGGCACTCAACCGAATTGACGACAGCCTGGCGAAACTTCGGCGGCGGTAAGGTGCGGTTGTTCCACGCACTCTGGTGCCCGGTATCCAGGCTCTAGTGAGAGCAGTGAGTACCAGTGCCGAGGCGACGTCTTACTGCTTATTGCGGCTGCCACTTACTTGTGATAGTCTCACTTTGCATCATATAGTCAAAGGCTGAGACGGAAACGAGTAGCCGGCCGTCTGCGCCAAGAGAGCCCGGGGCAGGTGCAAGCCGGGCGCGCAAGAGCCGGTGAAGATCTTTCCTGAGCCGCCAACCGAAAGCGCCAGGTTTGTCGAGGTGCGAGTAGACTTGGCCGGGGCCGCTGCCCGTTATCGTCAGCGCGGCTATGAACACGTAGCCGGCACCGTCGAAAGGCGGTCACCTGGAGTGAGCGCTCCTGGCGTCAGGATGCCAGGGTGCTAAGCGGGGTGGTACCGCGGGGGAGCTCGATCGAGGCCCTCGTCCCTGGAGGACGAGGGCTTTTGTTTTGCCAAAGCAGGGAGGGAGATGATGGCTAAGTTGTTTCGACCCGTGAGTGGCAAGGTGAACCTGCCTCAGGTCGAGGAGGAAGTGCTTCGCTTCTGGGACGAGAGTGGGGCTTTCGAGCGCAGTGTGCGCAAAGACGGACGGCCGTGGGTATTCTATGAAGGGCCCCCTACCGCCAACGGCTTGCCCGGTGCTCATCACGTCCTGGCACGCGTTTTCAAGGACCTGTTCCCGCGCTATCACACGATGAAGGGACGCTACGTCTTGCGCAAAGGCGGGTGGGACACGCACGGGCTGCCAGTTGAGCTTCAGGTAGAGAAAGAGCTTGGCTTCAGCAGCAAGCGGCAGATCGAAGACTACGGCATTGCCGAGTTCAACGCCAAGTGCCGTGAGAGCGTCTTCGAGTTCGTCAGCCAGTGGAACGAGATGACCAGGCGCATCGGCTTCTGGGTTGACCTCGACCACCCATACGTCACGATGGATAACGACTATATCGAGTCGGATTGGTGGATCCTGAAGCAGATGTGGCAGAAGGGCCTGCTATATGAGGGCTACAAGGTGGTGCCCTACTGCCCACGCTGCGGAACGCCACTTTCTGACCATGAGGTCGCTCTGGGATACCGGGAAGCAGACGATCCCTCTATCTACATCCGCTTTGCCGTTGCCGATGAGCAAGATACGTACTTCTTGGTCTGGACTACCACGCCGTGGACCCTGCCGGGGAACGTGGCGCTGGCGGTGCATCCAGACGTCGAATATGTCGAGGTAGAGGTTGCGCGAGAGGGCAAGAGTGAGCGTCTGATCCTGGCCAGGGCCCTGTTGCCCACTCTTATCCAGGATTACCGCCTCCTCGCCACATTCAAAGGCAGCGAACTGGTCGGGCGCAAGTATGTCCCGCTCTACAGCTTCATGAAGCCGGACAGGCCCGCCTACTACGTGGTCGCGGCCACGTATGTGAGCATCGAGGATGGTACCGGCATTGTGCATATGGCCCCGGCCTTTGGCGCCGAAGATATGACTGTCGGCCAGCAGTACGGTCTGCCTGTGCTGCAGACGGTGGACAGCGAGGGGCGGTTCATTGCCGCCATAACCCCATGGGCGGGCATGCCAGTGAAGGCGGCTGATCCTGCCATCATTGAAGACCTGCAGAGGCGTGGCCTGATGTACCGGTCCGAGCGTGTACGCCACACGTATCCGTTCTGCTGGCGCTGCGACACGCCTCTGTTGTACTACGCCCGCTCCTCGTGGTTCATACGCACGACCCAATACCGTGATCTGTTGGTCTCTCTGAACAAGGGCATCAACTGGTATCCGAGCCACATCCGCGACGGGCGTTTCGGCAACTGGCTCGAGAACAACATTGACTGGGCCTTGAGCCGCGATCGCTACTGGGGAACGCCGCTGCCCGTGTGGCGCTGCGAGTCCTGTGGCGCCTTGGACTGTGTTGGCGGCGTGGGCGAACTGCGCAGCAAGCCGGATAGCAACTTCGACGAGGTGTTCAGAGGCGGAGTGGACCTGCACCGCCCGTTCATTGACGAGGTCACCTACAGCTGCCAGTGCGGCGGCAGGATGCGCCGAGCCAAGGAGGTGTTGGACTGCTGGTTCGATTCCGGCGCCATGCCAGTCGCTCAGTGGCATTATCCGTTCGAAAACAGGGAGAAGTTCCAAGAGCAATTCCCGGCGGACTTCATTTGCGAGGCGGTGGATCAGACGCGAGGCTGGTTCTACAGCCTGCATGCAATCTCGACGATCCTGTTCGAACAGGCATGTTACCGGAACGTTGTCTGCCTTGGTCTGATCCTGGACGAGAGCGGCCAAAAGATGAGCAAATCGCGCGGCAACGTGGCGGACTGGCGCGAGGTTGTCGAGGAACACGGGGCAGACGCGATGCGCTGGTACATGTACACCGCTTCGCCGCCGGGCAACCCACGTCGCTTCTCCAGCGCCCTGGTGGCGGGGGTGGTGCGCGAGTTTCTGCTGACGCTTTGGAATACCTACGCCTTCTTTGTGACCTATGCCAACATTGACGCCTTCAACCCTCTGGAGCACCAAGTTCCCGTTGCTGCGAGATCTCAACTCGACCGCTGGATTCTGGCCGAGTTACACAGCCTGATTGCCACGGTAGATTCCTCGCTCGCCGGCTACGACGTCCCAGGAGCGGCCAGGCCGATCGAGCGCTTCGTTGACAACCTTAGCAACTGGTACGTGCGCCGTAGCCGACGCCGCTTCTGGAAGAGCGAGGCCGACGAAGACAAAGCGGCGGCCTATCTCACCCTTTATGAGTGCCTGGTCACGGTGGCCAAGCTGATGGCGCCATTTACGCCTTTCATCACTGAGGAGATCTATGGGAACCTGGTCGCCGGCCTCGATCCCAAAGCGCCACAGAGCGTTCACTTCTGCGACTTCCCGACTCCTGATATGAGTCTGGTGGACGAGGAGTTACGCTCGGACATGGCCCTTGCCATGAGGCTGGTGACTCTGGGGCATAGTGCTCGCAACGCCGCCAACATCAAGCTGCGCCAACCTCTGCGTCGAGCTGTCGTCGCGCTGCGCAACGAAGGCGAGCGCGCCGCTGTGGAACGCCTCCGCGATGTGATAGTAGATGAACTGAATGTGAAGGCTCTCGACGTAGCGGCATCCGCCTCAGAACTGGCCACATACCGTTTTGGCGGCGTGCCGGCCAAGCTGGGGCCGAAGTACGGCAAGCTGTACCCTGCCATCCGGCGTGAGCTGCAATCTCTGAGCGATCCAGCCATTGCCGCCAGCCTGGCAGCGGGCAGCACTTTTACCCTTACTGTGGACGGCCGGGAGGTTGTCCTGCAGCCGGACGAGGTCGAAGTCAAGATGGAGGCCGCCGCCGGTTACTCGCTGGCGGCTGAGGCCGGCTATGTTGTCGCTGTCGAGACCGCTCTGGACGAGGCTCTGGTCGCGGAGGGGCGGGCTCGCGAGTTGGTACGGCGCATCCAGAGCATGCGCAAGGAAGCTGGTTTCCAGATCGAGGATTACATAAGCACGTACTATCAGGCGGATGCGGAGGTCGCCAGCGTGTTCGAACGCTTCTCCGGCTACATCGCACAGGAAACTCTCAGTCGTACGCTCGAGTACGGCACTGGGCCGTCAGGCGCTTATAGCGAGGAATTCGATCTCGACGGTCACCATGTGGTCCTGGCTGTAGCCCGCGAGTGAGTAGGTAGTTTGCCGCGGTTGGCTCAGGGAGGAGCAGGCAGCTAGAATCATTACAACGGTGTGCGTTCATGCCTGTGAAGGAGGGGCAGTGGCAAAGCGCGTCTGGTTTGTTGCGCCCACGGTGGTTGCGGTTCTGATGGCCCTGGCTGTGGACCGGATCACCAAGATCTGGGCGGTGCGTACGCTGCCCTTCCAAACGCCGGTTGTGGCTATTCCAGGGCTGGAACGCATCTTCGATTTCGTATACATCCACAATACCGGTGCCGCTTTCGGCATGCTGCCGCAGGCGGGGCTGTTGTTCGCCGTCGTTTCCATTGCGGTCGAGATCGGTCTGATCATCTGGTATGATCGGCTTCCCGTCCAGCATTTCCTGGTCCGGTTCGCGATCGGACTGATAATGGGCGGAGCAGCCGGCAACCTGGTTGACCGCCTGCGCACCGGCTATGTCGTGGATTTCCTGCATCTGACACACTGGCCCATCTTCAACGCCGGGGACAGCGCTATCGTCTGCGGCGTCGTGATCCTGGCGATCTATCTGACCTTCGTGGATGAGCAGGCGCGAAAGCGTGACGCTGGCAGCGCCGCAGGCTCCGACGGCGGACTCGCGGATGGCTCAGGCGGAAAGGCATTGTCCACACACGCCAGCCCGGGTCCCGCACCAGTGCATGAGGAGCGCTCCGGGTGACGAGCAGCGGCGGTGAAGCCAGGCGTTGGTGCGCCGAGCACAGTGCTGACAGGCTCGATCAGTATGTGGCAACGGTCGTAGGTATGTCGCGATCCCAGGTGCAGCGCCTGATCCGCGCGGGGGCGGTCCTGGTCAATGGCGAAGTGGCGAGGCCATCTGCCGCGGTGCGCACCGGTGATGAGATCGAAGCGCGGCTGCCAACAGCGGCCGACGATGTCATCCGGCCGGAGCCTCTGCCTCTGCGCGTAGTCTACGAGAGTGCCGATGTAATTGTGGTGGACAAGCCGGCGGGGATCCTGGTCCATCCGGCGGGTAATGTGAGGAGTGGCACACTCGTGAACGCGATCCTGTACCACTATCCTGAGGTGGCCACAGTGGGGCCCGTGGGCCGGCAAGGTGTGGTGCATCGCCTGGACAAAGACACATCGGGCTTGCTCATTTTCGCCCGCTCTTCGAATGGGCTGCGCCTGATGCAGGAGCAGTTCCGCAAGCACGAGGTCGCCAAGACCTACCTGGCACTGCTAGTGGGCGAACTGAACCCTGCCGCCGGTGTGATTGACGCGCCGGTTGGCAGGCACCCCTTCGAGCGTCAGCGCATGGCAGTGGTCAGGCAGGGCGGACGGCCAGCGCGCACTCAGTATAGAGTGCTCGAGGTTTTCCCTGGTTATTGCTACGTGCAGGCTCACCCTCTGACTGGCCGCACCCATCAGCTGCGGGTGCATTTCGCCGCCGTCGGCCATCCCGTGGCCGGGGATCCGGTGTATGGCGACGGTCGAGGTGAGTTGGGGCTCAAGCGACAGTTCCTGCATGCGCATGCGCTACAGTTCCGCGATCCTGGCGGAGCCATGGTCGCCGTCCAGTCACCGTTGCCCGAGGACCTCAGTGAGGTGCTGTCGAGCCTGCGTTCATCGTCGGCGGGAGAGGGCTGACGTGCATGTCAGCGTGGCTGTGGTTGAGCTGCACATAGAGAGTAGCCAATCGCTGAAGGACAAGAGGCGGGTGGTGCGTTCTGCCGTTGAGCGTATGCGGCAGCGGTTCAACGTCTCCGTGGCCGAGGTAGACGATCTCGATGACTGGAACGCGGCAGTGCTCGCCGTCGCCTGCGTGTCCAACAGTGCCGACTATGCGCAGGGCGTGCTGCAAAAAGCAGTGGATTGGCTGGCTGGGCAGCGGTTGGACGCTGAGATCGTGGCAGTGAATACCGAGGTTCTCTTGTAGCCGTGTCCCAGGCGTGGTCGGGCGCTGAGCTCAGTGAGCGCGAGAAGGAGATCCTGTGTCTGGTCGCCACTGGCGCCAGTAACAAGGAGATCGCCGCAAGACTGGGCATCCGCGAGAACACTGTCAAGGTACACCTGCGCAACGTCTACGGTAAGCTAGAGGTGCGCTCGCGCACCGAGGCGAGCATGGCAGCCATTCGCATGGGCCTCGTGAACACCGGTACGGCTGCGCTCGGATCATTGCCAGTCGAGGGGCAGCCGGCACCGCGCGAACGTGAGGCAGCGGGCGATGGCGAGCTTGAGGACACTGCCATCAGCGTGCCCATGGCCCTGCCGGTGGCTCCCTGGCAGAAGCTGGGTTTGTTGGCATCGGCTGCGCTTGTGGCCATTGTCGCTCTCTGGCCATGGCAAGCGCCGAAGGAAACCGCGGCGAGCAGCGTCAGCCCGCTTCACGATGTGGCCGGGCAGAACCCTGGTCCGGGGTTAGGGCAGGAGGTGGGCCGGTGGCAGGTGATGGCCCAGATGCCCAGTGCCAAGGCACGCTTTGCTGCCGCCATGAGTGGCCAGTGGCTGATCGTTGCCGGCGGCGACACCGAGCAGGGGACAACGGCCTCGACCGAGATCTATGACACGACGGCCAATATGTGGCACTCCGGCGCCGCCAAGCCCCAGGCAGTCAGCAATGTGTCGGCCGTAGCCATTGATGGCAAGGTGTTCGTGCCGGGAGGGCTGGTGGCGGATGGCCGGCTTACAGATGCGCTTGAGATCTACGATGTAGCCAAGGACGCCTGGCGCGAAGGGCCACGACTACCGGTCGCGCTTTGTGCCTATGCCCTGGCTAGCGATGGTCAGCGGATATACCTGGCCGGTGGATGGGACGGCCACAGCTATAGTGATCGCGTCTTCGTACTGGACAGTAGCGGCGAAGCGTGGGAGCCATTACAGAAGCTGCCCTCACCGCGCGGTCACAGCGCCGCAGTTGTGAACGGCGGGCGCCTGTACATCATCGGAGGGTTCAACGGCAAGGAAGTCTTGAACCGTGTGGACGTGCTCGAGCTGGGGGCGGCGGACAAATGGGAGCCGGGCCCTGCACTCATCGCTGCCAGAGCCGGCCTCGGCGCGGTTGAGATTGGCGGCAGCATTTACGTATTGGGCGGTGGTTGGTCCGCTCCTGTGGCCTTCGGAGAAAGGCTGCCGGCAGGCGCAGCGGCCTGGCAGCGCCTGGAGTCGCCGCTCGAGGGCGCCTGGCGCAACCTTGGCCTCGTGAGCGATCAGTCGGCGCTCTTTGCGGTAGGAGGCTGGAAGGACGGCCTCGTCCAGGACCTGTATCGCTATCAGGCCGTCTACCGCATCAATGTGCCGTTGGTGCAGTAGGCATTTCGGGGCTCAACCGGCGACGCATGGCCGGCCAGGTGGCGGGGCTGATGCCAAGGCGCTTGACCACTGCCTCTGGCCCGACAGTGCGCAGCATGGCCGCGGCGGCGCTGGCGCGCAACAGGCGGAAGGTGGGCTTGCGATCCAGGCCGGCCCTGGCGCCCGCGCGCGCCAGTATGTACTCAAGGTTCCGACCGGTGCAGTTGAAGATTGCGCCATCGCCGGCGTGCTCGAGGCAGGCAGCTGCTGCTTGCCTCGCTTCGGGTGCCAGCGGGAGAATACGGCGACGCTGCCCATGGCCCACGCTGACCAGACCGTTCTTTAGGTCCAGGTCATCCCGGCGTAGCGCCAGGCATTCCGACTTCGTCAGCCCGGCGGAGATGATGAGGCTGGCAAGAAGGAGAGCCCGAGCCTCGCCTTCGGCCAGCATCTGGCGCGAAGCTTCCACAAGGCGATCCATCTCCGCCTCAGTGAGCAGCGGCGGCGGGCTGGACGGACCGGCAGATGGTTCGAAGGCGGCGGCAGGGAGAGCCTCTACCAAGCCGGCGGCAGCGAGAAAGCGCCAGAACGCCTCAAGCACGGTCAGGCGCCGCCGCAGCGATCGGGGGCTGCAGCGGACCGGCCGCTCTTCCAGCAGATAGCGCCGGAACTGGCTCACGTGCTCGGACCCGAGCTGGCTCACCAGAGTGCCAGGTTCGACAGCGGCAGCGAACAATCTCAGGTCAGCGGCAAAAGCAGCGAGACTGTTACTCCCCATGCCCTGACGCATGAGGTACTCGAGGAAGGCGGACGCCGCCACTGCCACCGTCGAATCCTTGGTGGGCGGAAGAGGCTGCCACCGGGGCGCGTGATCGTCAAGCGCGGACATCGGCACAGACATGTTGACGACTATGCTATCCTTGGACGGGGGCAGAAGTCAACCTATGCACGAGTTGGGAGTGACCGAGGAAATGCTGAGCCTGGTAGTGCGAGAGGCTCAGGCGCACGGCGCCAGCCGGGTAACGGCTGTGAACCTGCTGTTGGGTGAGTTTTCCACAATCGTTGAGGAGTCGGTACGCTTCTACTGGGACTTTCTCTGCCGCGGGACTATCGCCGAAGGTGCGGACCTGCACTTCACCATCGTTCCCGCTGCGGCGCGCTGCCGTGCCTGCGGAAACTCGTACAGGCCGGATGCCCGCGACGAGCGCTGTCCGGTGTGTGGAGAGGCCTTGCCCATGCTCATCCAGGGCGATGAGTTTCGAGTCGAATCCATAGACATTGAGTAGGAAGTTGAGATGCCCAAGACCATCGAGGTCAAGCAGTCTGTCTTCGCCGACAACAACGCACTGGCCGAGAAGAATCGTAGCCTTCTGGACCAACACGGCATTGTCGCCCTCAACGTGATGGCTTCGCCTGGGGCAGGAAAGACCACTCTTATCCTGGCCACGGCAGAAGCGTTAGCTCCGCGGTTGCGCTGCGGCGTCATCGAGGGCGACGTGGCTGGTGATCTGGATGCCCGACGTGTTGAGGCGGCGGGTTTTTCAGCAGTTCAGATCAACACCGGCGGTTCCTGCCACCTGCGTGCCGGCATGGTCGAGCGCGCGCTTTCGGAATTGCCACTGCCAGAACTTGACCTGCTCTTTATCGAGAATGTCGGGAACCTTGTTTGCCCCGCCGGCGTGCGTCTGGGGGAGCATTTGTGCGTGGTGATCTCGAGCACGCCAGAGGGTGATGACAAGCCGACAAAGTACCCCGCCGCCTTTCGTGGGGCGGACGCCGTGATCGTCAGCAAGTGGGATGTCGCCCAGTATGTTGGGTTCGACATGGGACGGTATGAGAGTGCACTCCGGCGCATCAGTTCGGCCGTGCCACTGTTCAGGCTGTCGGCTAAGACGGGCGAAGGGATGCAGGAGTGGCTCGACTGGCTGGTCGCGCGAGTACAAGAGCTTTGAGCGGGAGCAGCCAGGCTCGTCTCCTGCGGGTTTTCGGCATCGTCCAGGGTGTCGGCTTCAGGCCATTCGTGTATCGCCTGGCCAACCGCTACGGACTGGCTGGATGGGTGCGCAACACCTCCGGCGACGTCGCTATCCACCTGGAGGGGCCGGAGGAGGCTCTGGATAGCTTCCAGGAAGCGCTCCAGAGGGAGAAGCCGCCCCTTGCCTGGATCGAGCGCGTGGAGATCGCGCCCGCGGAGGTGACCGGGGCCAGCGGTTTCAGCATTGACGCGAGCGAGGTGCATGGCGGCGATTTCCAGCCTGTGTCTCCGGACGTGGCGACCTGCTCTGACTGCCTGGCAGAGCTGTTTGACCCTCGGGACAGGCGCTATCTCTACCCATTCACCAATTGCACCAACTGTGGGCCCCGTTTCACCATCATAGAAAGCGTGCCCTACGACCGGCCGAGCACAACCATGAAGGGCTTCGCAATGTGCGAGGCCTGCGCGTTCGAGTATTCGGATCCTGCTGATCGCCGTTTCCATGCCCAACCCATCGCTTGCCCGGACTGCGGCCCGCACCTGTGGCTGGAGGTGGATGGCCGCACAACGGGCCAGCGCGACAGCGGAGCGGTGCAGGAAGCGGTGCGTCTGCTGCAGTCCGGCAAGGTTGTGGCAATCAAGGGTCTGGGTGGTTTCCAGCTTGTCGTAGACGCCAGCAGCGGTGCGGCCGTGAGCCTGCTGCGCCGGCGCAAGCTCCGTCCCCACAAGCCGCTTGCAGTAATGATGGCGGATCTAGAGATGGTGCGACGCTATTGCCTCGTCGGGGACACGGCGGCAACGCTGCTGACGAGTGCGGCCAGCCCGATCGTACTCCTGCCATTGCGCCAAGATGCCGCGCTTCTGGCGCACGAACTGGCCCCGGACCATGACACGCTAGGCGTCATGCTCCCGTACACGCCTCTGCATCACATGCTGATGCGGGCCGCTGGCGGCCCTGTGGTGATGACCAGTGGCAACCTTAGTGAGGAACCCCTGGCCATTGAGAACGAGGAAGCGCGGCTGCGGCTTGGCACCATCGCCGATGCGTTCCTCATGCATGACCGGCCTATCCACACGCCCGTTGATGATAGTGTAGTCGCTGTCATCCACGCCGAAGATGGTGATGGGCCGCAAATGGTGCGGCGGGCCCGTGGCTACACTCCCTCGCCCCTGCGCCTTGCGGTTCCTGGGCCGCAGATATTGGCAACCGGCCCCGAACTAAAGGCTACGGTCTGTGTCGCACGCGGTGAGTTTGCCTTCCTCAGCCAACACATTGGGGACCTGGAGAACGTCGAGACATGGGAGCACTACAAACGCATCGTCGCTCACATGCAAGCGCTCTTCAGCGTCAGGCCTGAGGTGATCGCCCACGACCTTCACCCGGACTACCTCAGCACGCGCTTCGCTCTCGGTATGGCCAGCGAAGATGGTGTGCCGGCTGTAGCAGTGCAGCACCACTGGGCGCACGCGCTGGCCTGCCTGACGGACAACGGCCTCGACCCTGCCCGCCCCATTCTGGCGGTCGTGTTCGATGGCACCGGGTATGGTAGCGATGGCCGTATATGGGGCGGCGAGTGGCTGCTACTGGCAGGACCCAGGTTCGAAAGGTTGGCCCATCTGGATTACATGCCCCTGGCCGGCGGCGAATCGGGGATCAAGCACGTGGATCGCCTCGCGGCTGGATATCTTGTAGCGGCTGGCGGCCGGCACCTCATCGAACGTCTGCCGGCCTTCGCCGAGCTGCCTGACCGCTGGCTCAAACTGGTCGAGGCGAGCCTCCGTTTGCCGACGACGGTGCTCACGTCGAGCGCTGGCCGTCTCTTCGACGCGGTGGCCGGCACGATCGGCATCTGCGCAGAGGCGACGTACGAGGCACAGGCGGCCATCCGCCTGGAGACACTGGCCAGGCGGGCCAACTCCGCCTGTGGAAAGGACCACTATCCTTGGGAGAATGCCGCTGACGGCGCTGTCTCTCTGGGACCGTTACTGCTGGCGGTAGGCGAGGACGTGCTTAGCGGGCGGCCGGCCGTCGAGATTGCTGGCCGGTTCCATGGCACACTGGCGGCAATCGTGGCTGGCGTGTGTGCTGAGCAGGCGGCCAGGACTGGAGTGAAAGAGGTGCTGCTCTCCGGTGGGTGCTTCCAGAACACCCTTCTGACCGAGCTATGCATACAAAGCCTGGGCGGAGTGGGTCTGAGAGCATTCGTCCACCGCGACGTGCCCTGCAATGATGGCGGTATAGCGTTGGGCCAGGCCCTAGCCGCCAGGCTGTCCACTTCAGCCTGACGCGCCCGACTTGCTCAAGCCTCGTCGAAGCTTGTGGCGTCGTACGGCTCTGGCTCATCGGCGAAGTTGGCGCCTGCATCCTGGGGAGTGAAGTCCTGCGTCAGGGTGCGTATCTTGAGCTCGGCTTTGTCCAGGAGGGCTGTGCAGTGCCGCACGAGCTGAGTGCCCCGTTCGAAGAGGGCGACAGACTCGTCGAGCGGCAGGTTGCCCTTTTCGAGGCGCTCCACCAAGTTCTGAAGTGATCGGAACGCTTCCTCGAAGCTGAGCGTTGTGACGTCTGCGCTAGTCTCCATCTGCTTCATATCCTCCAGGGTGCTTTTCATTCAGCCGCACGGTGTCCACCGTGGTCGTCGCGATGCCATCGTGAAACTGCAGAGCCAAGCGTTGCCCATCGCCGAGTGCTGCCGCCCGGCGGACAATCGGCCCGTCGGCGCTGTCATGGTGGACGATCACGTAGCCGCGCTCGAGAATGGCCGCGGGGTCCAGAGCCCGTAGGCGCCCAACCAGCGACTCCAGCTGTTGCCGCGCTAGAGTCAGGCGAGAGGATGCCAGCCGTGCCAACGTTCCAGCCGCTGCACCCACCTCGCTGTAGGGGAGGACCAGGCGAGGCTGGGCCGCGAGCAAGCGCTGCTTGAGGTGCGCTACCTCGCCATGCTGCTGATTGACGAGTGCGGCGGCCGAAGCCGCGAGGCGTGATTGCGCCTCGTCCAGCCCCAGGCGGCCAACCTCGATCTGATGCGCCGGCGAGGCTTGACGGAGGACCCGTACCTGCTGCTCGACCTCCTGGCCTTTCCGGGTCAGCATGTCGGAAGCGGCTTCCGTCAGGCGAGCGTAGTATCCCAGCACCTCACGCCGCAGGGCCGGACCGTCGGGCACGGCGGCGGCAGCGGCGGCCGACGGAGTGGGGGCGCGCAGATCAGCGACAAAGTCAGCGATGGTGAAGTCGGTCTCGTGGCCGATACCCGTGATCACCGGCACCGGCATGGCGGCGATGGCGCGTGCCACGTCCTCCGAGTTGAAGCAGGACAGATCCTCACGAGCGCCGCCGCCCCGCGCAAGAAGCACCAGCTGTACTGGCTCCCGGGCGATGCGCTGCAGCGCCGCCACAATCTCCGCTGGAGCGCCCTCCCCCTGAACGCCGGTAGGGGAGAGGACAAGTTCTACGCAGGGCCAGCGGCTGGCAATCACTCGTTCGATATCGTGGCGAGCTGCCCCGAAAGCGGAAGTCACCACACCGATCCTGGTGGGGAAGTGAGGCAAGGGCCTCTTCCTCTCGGGGGCGAACAAGCCTTCGGCCTGCAGCACCCGCTTGACGCGCTCGAACTCCAGGTAGGCCAGACCTACGCCTATCGGCACGACGCGGTCAACGTAGAGCTGATAGGCGCCCTGGGCCGGGTAGACGTCAAGCCGGCCGTGGGCCAGTACTTCCTGACCATCGGTAGTATAGGCATGGAGACGGCGCGACGCTGGCGCGAAAGCGACGCACTTGACCAGTGCCTGGGAATCCTTCAGCGAGAAGAACAGATGGCCGCCGCGCGAGAGAGAGGCGCTCGTGACCTCACCTCGTACCCAGAGATCCTGAAGCAAGGGCTGGTCCTGGATCAGGCCGCGCAAGTAGCCCGTGAGCTCGCTGGCTGTGAAGACGGGGCTGCCAGAAAGCAGCTCGTCCATCGTCTTGCCTGCCGCCCTATTTCACTCGCGTGACATAGGACCCATCCCGTGTGTCAATGCGGATGATGTCGCCCTCGTTTACGAAGAGTGGCACCTGGAGCACGAGGCCGGTGCTGACAGTCGCCGGCTTGGTGGCCGAAGAGGCAGTGTCGCCTTTGAAGCCAGGCTCGGTATGCGTGACCTCCAGATCCACCGTTATCGGCGGTTCGATGTCGAGCGGTTCGCCCTGATATGAGGAAAGCTCCAGGTTCAGGCCCTCCACCAGATAGTTGACCACATCCCCGAGGACCTCTTTGCTCAGTGGGATCTGCTCGAAGCTCTCCACGTCCATGAAGTAGTAGTGGGTACCATCGTTGTACAGGTACTGCACTGTGCGATGGTCAAGGCGTATGTCCTGAACGCGGTCACCCGAGACGAAGGTCTTCTCGAGTATCGCGCCGGTGCGAAGGTTGCGAACTTTCGTACGGATATAGGCATTGCCGCGCGCCGGCTTGGCATGATGATAGTCTATGACGCGCAGCAGATCGCCATCCAGTTCAAAGGTGGTGCCTTTACGCAGTTCCGTTACGCCGATCAAAGCTGTCCCTCCAGGCTTATCAGATGCTATCATCGCCGGCGGCCCCAATGCCGGCGATGCTTGTGATGACGGGTTCGGACGGTCCCTGGCGGCCGCGCTGCAGCCAGCGCGCCGCGAGGGCGGGCAGAGAGGACGCGGGCCCTTCGTAGAAGGTGCAGTCGGGCAGCGCCCTCAGGAAGCGCATGCCGTAGGCCTTGCCGCGCAGGCGGCTGTCCAGAATGACGAAAACGCCACGGTCGCTCTTGGTGCGGATCAGGCGCCCAAATCCCTGCCGAAAGGCGAGGATCGCTTCAGGGACCAGGTACTCGTTGAACGCGTCGCTGAATTGCTCGCTGCGCGCTGCCACGAGGGGGTCATCTGGCACCAGGAACGGCAGCTTGGCCATCACCAGGCACTGCAGAGCATCGCCGGGCACGTCTACGCCTTCCCAGAAAGAGCGGGTGCCTAGCAGCACAGCACGCTCACTCGCCTTGAACGTCTCAAGCAGCTGTGTCCGCGAACCGCCTTCGGCCTGGGAGAGCAGGCTGATGTTCTCCTCTTCCAGAGGCTGGCTTAGCGCCCAGGTGGTGGTCCGCAGTTGGCTGTACGACGTGAAGAGCGCCATCAGGCGGCCACCGACGCTTCGTGCCAGCCCGAGAATAGCCTGTTCGATGGCATGCTGATGTCCAGGCTGCCTGGGCTCTGGGATGTCGGTAGCCACGCACACAAGTGCCGCCTGCCGGTACTCGAAAGGCGAGCCGAGCAGCATTGAGTCGTATTCTTCCAGGCCGACTTGCCCGGCAAAGTAATCGAACGAGCCCTCAGTTGAGAGCGTCGCTGATGTCAGCACGGCGCAGCGCTTGTCCGCGAAGAGCGACTCGGAGAGATGCCGAGCGACGCTGCGCGGCGCGCGATGCAGCTGTACCGCCTCGCCCGACTCTTGCGCCGCGATCCAGTAGACGTTCTCGTCGAGCGGCGCGGCAATGATCTCGTCAAGAGCAGTAACCTGCTCCTCAAGCCTCCTCGCTCCGACTGCAAGCGCCTGGGCGGGGTCGGCGTCATTTTCGCTGTCCGCCTGGTTCTGTAGCGCGCGCTGGACCTCGGCGATGAGAGTGAGCGCATGGTGGGCGTGCCTCGAGGCAGGCTCCCAAGTCTGCACCAGGTGCTGCCATTCTGCGGCCGAGCGCTCTTGCGCCATGATGCGGCGCTGCGCCGTGAAACCACGCTCGCGGCCGCGCCCTGAAGGAACGAGGCGCTCGGCACAGGAGAACAGGGCCAGGCTGACCTCGCCGAGAAAAGCGGCGATCTCATCTACTTCCTTTTCCAGTTCGGCCAGGGTGTTAGCAATGCCAGCGCGCGATTGAGGCCGCACACCGAGCAGGTGCTGCACGGCAGGCAGGGCGCCGCCGCGCCCGTTGCGGTCGGAAAAGGAGATCAAGCGGAGCGTCGCTTTCAGGTCGTTCATGCTCAGCTTCAGGCTGAGGTTGTTGGTGCAGGCGGCCTGAAGTTGGTGTGCTTCATCAATTACCAGGTGTTCGAACTCCGGCAACGTGCCACCCTCGGTGGCGGCGTCTGCCGTGAGCAGGGCATGGTTGACGATGACCAAGTGTGCCTGCTCCGCCTCCGCGCGCGCACGCTGGTAGAAGCAACGGCCGGCGCGACGCTCGGGACAACGGTCGCCACGGCACCAGGCCACGTCATTGCACATCTCCTGCCAGACCTCGCGTTCCTGAGGGGTGTTGAGGAATAGCTCGGAGCGGTCACCGCTGGTGGTGGCTGGAAGCCAGGCGATCACTTTGGCCAGCGCCAGGCCCTGCCAGGGCGAGAGCGTGGCCTGGCTGGCAAGTGCACGAACGCGGGAGAGGCACACGTAGTTGCCGCGCCCCTTGAGAACAGCCACCCTTGGCTTAGCATTCAAGGCGGCGGCCACGGCCGGCACGTCCTTGAAGTACAACTGCTCTTGCAAGTTGATGGTATGGGTCGAGATGACAACGCGCTCATCGTTGAGCGTGGCGAAGGCCACCGCTGGCAGCAGGTAGGCGAGCGACTTGCCGACACCCGTGCCAGCCTCCACCACGAGCCGCCCGCCTTCAGACATCGCCTTCGCGACTGCTCGAGCCATCTGCACTTGCTGGGGACGGTGCTCATAGCCGGCCATGGCCCTGGCAACTACACCGCCGGGCTCGAGGCTGGCTGCCAGCCCCTCGACGTCCAGGCTGGATCGAACGGAGCGAGGGTCAGTGCGGCTCTCTGCGGGGCGGTAGGCC
>DAOTVV010000007.1:0-9704 GCA_034436255.1 Anaerolineae bacterium | reverse complement strand
CCACGGCGCTGCCCGCCACCTGGCTGATGGCGTATTCCGACGTGTCCACGCCGTAACATTCAACACCACGGTCGCGAAGCGCTTCCACCAGAAAACCCTTGGCGCAGCCGGCATCAAGCGCCGTGCGCGGCTGGATCTGAGCCACGATCCTGTCGGCGATCGCGGCGTAGAAGCGCAGTGTCCGCTCATCGCGGACGTATTGAGCGCCGCAGGAGTTGGCGTAGTAGTCCTCATCGTAAGCGCTCGCATCAGGGTTGCTGGGCATCTGGGAGCGCGCTACCTCCACTCTCGTACTTTCCCGGCGGGCCGCAGCCGGCAGCATCACTGTCCCGCAGGGGCGCCAGCTAGCAGGGCCTGGCCCCCTGCGGCAAGTCACATCGTGCCCGCAAATGCGGCCAGGGACGAAGAGCCGTCATCCCCCTCTCCGCCCCTGACAGCCGGCCGCCTTCTCAGAGCAATGGCTCCAGCAAGCGGATGGCTCGCTTGATGTCCTCGATCTGCTGCGGTCCGCTGATCTCGCGCTCGATGGTCAGGGCACCCTGGAAACCGTAGGACTTGAGCTTGGGCACCAGCCGCGGGAAATCCACCCGTCCTTCCCCGAGCGGCTTCTCCTTGCCTAGTTCCCGCCCGTTGGTGGGGTATTCGCCGTCCTTGGCATGGACACCGCGCACGTACTTGCCGAACACGTCCAGAGCGTCAACCGGGTTCGCCTTGCCGTAGAGAAGCAGGTTTGCCGGATCAAGATTGATGCCCAGGTTGTCGCTGCCTATGTCCTCAATGGTGCGCAGCAGGGTGACCGGCGTCTCCTGCCCGGTTTCGAAACAAAAGAGCAGCCCCAGGTTCGCGCAGTAGCCGGCAATCTCTTTGAGCGCGTCGAGCGTCCCCACATAGCGGGGATCATTGGGGTCCTCTGGAATGAAGCCGACATGGGTCGTGATGCTGGGCACGCCCACTTTGTGCGCGAAGTCCGCGCCGATCTTGAGCGCTTGCAAGCGCATGGCGCGCGTCCATTCCGGCACGAGGCCGATCGTGCGTGGCCCTTCGACCAGGTTCCAGATCGTCCTCCCGGGAGTACCCGTCCAGATGGTGGTCACCTCCACCTGGTGCCGGCTGCAGGCATCCAGCAGTTGTTTGGCACGCTCGTCACTGAAATGCCGCGGTTCCCAACTGGACACCTGGCAGGTGGGCAGGCCCAGGTCATGCACCTTGGCCAGTTCCTGCTCCAGATCCGCTCCCAGGCTGACCATCGTCCCGAGTTTCAGCTTTGCCATATTGCTGCTCTCCTTTGGCATTCCGACCGTTGACGCCAGCCCTAGAGCCCGGCCGCGGCCATAACGCGCGATATGAACTGCAATGCCACCTTGCCAGCCTCTGTGGCCGCCTGTGGATCCGATGGGCCAAGAGTCTCGATCAGACAGGGGCCGCCCTTGAAACCGCCCTCCACCAGCGTCCGGAAAACGCCTTCGAAATCTACTTGGCCCTCGCCCGGAGTGACGTCAACGGTGGGGCTGCCATCGGGCCGGATAAGACAGTCCTTGACGCAGACGCCCGTGACCAGCCCCTGCACATACCGGGCCTCAGCAACGGGATCCAACTGCTTGTAGTACAGGATGTTGCCTGGGTCCCACCACAACCGGTAGTTGTCGTGACCGACGCGCTCCACCACCTGGGCACACTCCTTGCCGGTGGAAGTGATGCCGCCGTGCGGTTTGACGGCGATCTGAAGACCGTGGTCCTGGGCGTAGCCGCATACGGCCTGCATCACGCGGAAGTACATCTCGACGTGGTTCGGATCGTGCGCGCCCATCTCGAGCAGCGTGCCGGCGTCCAGAGCAGTGGCGCGGTCTATCAGGGCCCGATAGCGGGCGATAGCCTCGTCCTCCGGCACATCGAAATGGACGTGCGCGAGGACGGCGCGCAACTGCATGCCGCGCTCACCGAGCAGCGCGCGCATCGCTTCGACCTCTTCCCAGGGCGTGTTCCATTCCAGGACAACACCCCTGGAGCTACCCAGAAAGCCGACGTACTTCGTGCCTGTGGCCACGATCGAATCCAGAGCTTCGGCCAGCGGCAGAGAGGACCAGGGACGGTTGAAGAAACCAAGTACACTTGCCATGTGGCTTACCTCGATGCGTGATCTTGCCAGCGTCGCCCCAGGGCGCGCAAGCTTCGTTTCGCGGCAGCTTCCCGCCGCGGCGACTCGGCCCAATGTAGCGGCGCCGGCGGCCGCGGTCAACTGCTTCGGCGTGTTGCCGGTCGGGGTCAGGCTGGTATACTGGGCGCTCAGTGTCTGGGAGCGCCCTGGTTCACTGTGTCGGGCCATGGTCCCCAGACCGCTCAACTACGAGCACTGCCATTCCTTCGGCGCGGGCGCCGATGGCCTGGCGGCCTGCCTGCCAGAGAAGTGCCGCAGTTCAGCAACCTACTCTCAACACGGAGTCACTCGATGTCACAGCCATCCCCTAAAGGTCAGGAGGACGCCCAGGCGCTGCGCCTGCGCTTCCTGGGCACAGCCGCTGCCGAAGCTTACCCGGCGCCCTTCTGTGACTGCCACAACTGCCGCCTCGCTCGCCGTAACGGCGGGCGGGACCTGCGCCGCCGGACGTCGGTGCTCGTCAACGACGATCTGTTACTCGACTTCAGCCCCGACGTCTTCGCCGCTTGCCAGGCCCTGGGAATCTCGCTCACGGCGCTGCAGGTCATGTGCATCGGCCACGGCCACGAAGACCACCTCGCTCCCGAGAATCTGGCCTTCCGCACCAAGGTATTTGTGAGCGAGACGGAACTGCCGGAATTGCGCGTCTACGGCCCCAGGGACGCGCTGGCGCGCATTGAGGCCATCGCCGGGGAGCACATGGCCGACATGCGTCTCTCGCTCCACCCTGTCAGCGCTGGCGCCGTCTGGTCCGACGGCGGTTACACCCTGCGGGCGCTGCCGGCCGTGCACGCCCCTGACCACGAGTGCCTGCTCTACCTTGTGGAGCGCGCCGGCCGCCGCTTCCTCTATGGCACTGACACCGGCCCCCTGAGCGACCAGGCGTGGGAAATGCTTGCCGCCAACCCACCCGACCTTGCCTTGCTCGACTCGACAATGGGGATGCTGAACGGGACAGGACACATGGGCATCAGCCAGGTGAAGTCAGTGGCTGCCAGGCTACGCGAGCTGTGCGGCGCCACCCTGCCGATCGTCGCCTTCCACTTCTCCCACCACACCAACCCGAGCTACGAGGAGTTGGTGCGCATCTATAGCCAGGACGACATCCGCGTCGCCTACGATGGGATGCTCCTGGACCTGGATGAGGCCCTTGCGCCGCGGCACTCCGGCCTCTGCCTCAGGTCGGGCTGAGCTAGGGCAGAGGTAGCGCCCGCAACCGCCAGCGGCTCAGCCGATCACACACCCGGCAGCCGCAGGCCCGGCACAACGTCCAGGTCCCAGCCGGCGCGAGCCTGGTCCTGTTGGTAGAAGGCAGCGGAGGCGACCATGGCGGCATTATCGGTGCAAAGGCGCCTGGGAGGGTAGCGCAGAGGCACCTTGCCCAGGGCTCGCGTCATCGCCTGGCGCAGGCGGCTGTTGGCGGCGACGCCGCCGGCCAGCAGCACCTCGTGCACATCGAGCGCCTCGGCCGCCTCAGCCGTCTTGCTGACCAGGGCGTCCACCACCGTCTCCTGGAAAGCTGCGGCGATGTTGGGCACAGATAGAGGAGGGCCGGCGCCCTCGTCGCCGTCGTGGGAATAGCTCTGAACCAGGCGCAGCACCGCCGTTTTCAGGCCGCTGAAGCTGAAGTTATAGCCATCGCGCATCCTCATGCGCGGCAGGTCTATGCTATCGGGCAGGCCGAGCGCTGCCGATTTCTCGATCTCCGGGCCGCCTGGATAGGGCAGCCCGAGCAGACGCGCCACTTTATCCAGCGCCTCGCCCGCCGCGTCGTCTATCGTATGCCCGATCGCGGTCACATCGCTGTGGCTGCGCATGACGACGAGGTCCGTGTGGCCACCGCTCACCACGAGCACAAGGCAGGGAAACTCCGGTTCAGGCGGTACCGGCTCGACCGTGTCCCGGTCCGGCGGGATGAGCCAGTTGGCGTAGATGTGCGACAGCAAGTGGTTCAGCCCGAATAGGGGGAGGCCGCGTCCGTAAGCCAGCCCCTTGGCCAGGTTCACGCCGACGAGCAGGGAACCAGCCAGGCCCGGACCGTGAGTGACGGCGATGCCATCTATGCTCTGCCAGCCGTCCGGCACTGCCTGCAGCGCTTCCTCCAGCACGAGCGAGATCGCGCGCATATGCTCGCGGCTGGCCAACTCGGGGAACACGCCACCGTAGGCACGGTGCAGGTCCACCTGCGATGCCACGACATTGGCGAGTATCTCCCGGCCGTCGCGCACGACAGCCACCGCGGTCTCATCGCAGGATGTTTCGATGGCAAGGATAGTTCTTACCGGCATCGCTCGTCCCCAGGGCTGTGCGCCAGTATATACCCTCGGCGCCAGCCAAGGAAAGGCGCACGGCGATATTGGCGGTCGCCACCAGGCAGCGGCGCCCTGCGCAAGGCTTTCTGCCCATCTACGCTTGACAGTATCGGCGGCAGCAGACCATACTTGTCCCAACAAAGTTCACTCAGTGGAGAATTGCCATGGCTATGATGAGGACCGGCATCGCCTACCACGGTAACCGCATGCTTTCCCACGTGCGCGAGGACATGCGCGACATCATCGAGCACAATTGCACTTATGTCGTGCACATGTTCAGCGAGAACGACTACGTCCGCCACCATGAGGTGCTCAAGGACATCGTCCGTGTCACGCACGAGTATGGCCTGGAGTCATGGATAGACTCCTGGGGCATGGGCCGCATATTCGCTGGCGAGGTCTCTGGCTGGCTGGCTGATTTCCCCGACTCGCGTGAAGTGCTCAACGACGGCACGCCGGTCGCCAAGGCCTGCCTATACAGCCAGGATTACCGTAAGGCCCTCAAAGGCTGGACCGATGCAGCCCTGGCCACCGAATCCGAGGTTGTGTTCTGGGATGAACCCCACCTGGCCTTCAACCAGGGCGCCGAGGGCCAGCCGCCCACCTGGGGTTGCCGCTGCCCTCGCTGCCAGGCCATCTTCCGGGATACCTACGGCTACGAGATGCCCACCGAGCTGACGGACGATGTCATTGACTTCCGCCACAAGAGTGCCCTCGACTTCTTCACCGACATGACCAAGTATGTGAGCGAACGTGGCAAGGAGAATTGCATCTGCCTGATGCCTGCCCGCGATGCTCGCTACGGAGACAAGAACTGGGACGATTTCGCGGCCATCCCCACAGTGGACATCCTGAGCACGGACCCCTACTGGTACGGCGGCCGCGGCGAGGTCACTTCGTACGTCAGCGAATGGTCCAAGCGCTTGCTCGACGTCTGTGCCCGCTTCAACAAGCGGCACCAGATCTGGATCCAGGCTTTCGCCGTCCCAGCCGGCCGCGAGATAGAGATCGTCCAGGCGGCCGAAGCTGCCTATGCCACCGGTGTACGGGATCTGGCTGCCTGGGGGTTCCGCGGCTCAGAGGCGAATGACTACCGGGCCCAGCGCCCGGACATAACCTGGCAGGCCATCGGCGAGGCTTTCCGGCGCGTGCTCTGGCGCTGGTAGCACGGCGAGGCATAAGCACGACGGCGAGTGTGGACCGGCTTCGCCAGCCCACACTCGCCCCCTGTTCGCGCTCCGTGCAGAAGGGGATATGGCTACGCCGAGGGCAAAAGTCGTACTCACGGGAGTACAGGAGACCCTGCTCATCCCACTGTATGCCAAGGCCATAGGGAGCAGTTGGCCAAACTCTATCTTCGCCGATCCTAAGGCAGAGGAGATTCTCCAGAGCGTCGAGTACGACTTCAGCCAGCTGAGCATCGCGCGCAAAGTCGTCATCACCATGTGCATCCGGGCCGCCAGGTTCGATACTTATGCTCGTGAGTTCCTGGCCAGCCAGCCTCAGGCCGTGGTCCTGCACCTTGGTTGCGGTTTGGACAGCCGCTGCCTGAGGGTGCCCCACGACGATGCCCAGTGGTATGACCTTGACCTGCCCGAGGTCATCGCTCTGCGGCGCAGATTCTACGAAGAGACGCCCACATACCACATGATCGCCTGCTCCGTCACCGACCCGGGCTTTGTGGATGCAGTGGCGGCATCCGGGCGCCCCGTCTTCGCCATCGCTGAAGGCTTGCTCATGTATCTCAAAGAAGCCGAGGTGAAGGCGCCGGTGCTCAAGCTGAGAGAAGCTTTCCCCGGCAGCCACCTGGCCTGTGACGTCTACAGCACGCTTACGGTCCGCCAGGCCAGGCGCATCACGCCTTTGCAGAGGACCGGCGCTGTCGTCCAGTGGGGCATTGACGACGCGAGAACCATCGAGACCTGGGCCCCGGGCATTCGGTTGCGGGAGGAGTGGTACCTCACTCAAGCCGAGGAAATCGCCAGGCTAAACCCAGCCTACCGCCTCGGCATCCGGATCGCCGGGCTGTTCCCGGCGGCGAGGAAGGCCGAGCGTATTCTCTATTTCACCCTGTAAGCCGCCGGGCCCGGCCTTTGGCCGGCGCTGGGGCGCAGTGTCACCGAGGAGATGATGTTGACCTCACGCGAGCGTCTGCTGACAACGCTGGCACACCAGGAGCCTGATCATGTTCCCTTCGACCTGGGTAGCACGCAGGTGACAGGGATCGCCATCCGCGCCTACGAGTCCCTGCGCGCTCACCTCGGCCTGCCCGACCAGCCCACCGTCGTCTGCGACACCATCCAGCAGTTGGCCCTACCGGCAGATGACCTGGTGCAGCTTTGGGGCATTGACGTCCGTGGCCTCTTCCCGCGCAGTTCGCACAACTGGAACATCCGCAACCGCGATGTTGGCGAGTATCTGGAATACACGGACGAATGGGGCATCGTCTACCGTTTCCCCAAACAGGACGGACTGTATTACGACATCATCCGTAACCCGATCCCAGGTAGCAGCACAACGCCTGAGGAGATAGCGCGCCACCCCTGGCCAGACTGTGGCGACCCGGAGCGGATCGCGGGCCTGGCGGAGCAGGCCGAGCGCTACCGCAGCCAGGGCAGCGCCGTCATGATCAAAGGCGTCCTTGCCGGCCTGTTCGAGATGGCCCAGCGCATCCGTGGCAGCGAGAACTTCATGGTGGACATGCTGGTCGATCGCCCCTCGGCCGAGGCCCTGCTGGACCGGCTGCTGCAGTGCAAGCTGGACTTCTGGGAGATGGCTCTGCCTCGCCTGGGCGGCCTGGTTGATGTCGTCTCTGAGGCGGACGACTATGGCACCCAGGTGTCGCAGTTGCTCTCGCCAGCGCTCTTCCGCGAGTTGATGCGGCCTCGCCTGCGTGTGCTCTTCGAGCGCATCCATCAACTCGCCCCCAAGGCCAGGCTTTTCTTCCACTCCTGCGGCAGCATCCGCCCGATCCTGCCTGACCTTATCGAGATCGGCGTGGACATCATCAACCCCGTGCACGTGCGCGCTGCAGGCATGGAGCCGTCAGCGTTGAAACGCGACTTCGGCGATGCTGTCGTCTTCTGGGGTGGCGGTGTGGACACGCAGGGCGTTCTGCCCAGCGGGACGCCGGCGGAGGTGCGAGAGGACGTGTACAGAAACGTCAGTGCCCTGATGCCAGGCGGCGGCTACGTTTTCAGCACCATCCACAACGTGCAGGCCGACGTGCCACCAGAGAACCTGGTGGCTATGTGGCAGGCCTTTCGGGAAGTGGGAGCCTACCACTGAGAAGGAGCGGGCCCCCAGAGTCCAAGACGGATCCGGGGGCCCTGAAGCAACTACTCAGATGCCGAGATCCTTGAGCACGCGGATATTGACGTTGCTGATGTAGCCGGTGTACTGAGCCATAGAGCTCTGGAACTTGCCCTTCATGTCGTCAATCTTGTCGTCGTCAATGTCCACAATGACGGTGTAGGACGGCTTGCCCTCCACTGCCCTGTAGACCTTGAGGTCGTTGACGCCGGGCATGCGCCGGAACTGACTGATGGCCGCCTTGCCATCGTAGTCCGTGAGCGAGTAGAACGAGTCAAACCCAACTTCGATCTTGGCCATCTCGGCACCTCCATGTTTTGAGCTGCTTTCCGGCGAGAGACGCCGGGAAGCGGAGCCCTACCTGCCTATCCCTCCTCCGACAAAGCCGAGGCCGCCTGGCCGGCACCATGATCGCCGGCCAGGGCCTCCCGGACTACGGCGAGCAATGCCTCGTCCTGCCCCGGTAACACAGTGCGCGGATCGAGCAACACGGCACCCTCATCCACCCGAGCCACCACAGGTGGTTGGCCCGCCCGCAACCGCGCCAGTAAGCTCTGCGGCGATTGGCTGGCCAATGCCAGCACCCACGTCGGCAAGGTCTGCCCGGGCAGTGACCCGCCGCCGATCGCACTCAAAGATGGACGCACCTCTCCCTGGCCCAGGGCGGCCTGCCAGGCTTCGGCTCGCTCTTTCAGTTCGGCCGGCGCCGTGGCAAGCATGCGCCAGACAGGCAGCGACTGCCGCTCTCGGCCCAGGCGGTACTGCAGCAACGTCGCCTCCAGCGCCGCGAGCGTCAGCTTGCCCACGCGCAGTGCCCGCATCAATGGGTGTCGCCTCAGCTGGCCGATGAGCGCCGCCCGGCCGGCGATGATGCCCGCCTGCGGTCCGCCCAACGCCTTGTCCCCACTGAAACAGACCAGGTCCGCCCCCGCCTGCAGGCATTCCTGCACCGTGATCTCGTGCGCCAAGCCAAAGGATGCGGTATCGCGCAGGGTGCCGCTGCCCAGGTCGGCGAGGAGCAAGAGACCGTGCGCGTGCGCCGCTTCGGCGAGTTCGGCGAGCGAAGGTTCATGGACAAACCCGGCAATGGTGAAGTTGCTGCGGTGCACAGCGAGGAAAGCCAGGGTGGCTTCGCTGATAGCCCCCGTGTAATCGCTGACGTAGGTGCGGTTCGTCGTCCCGACCTCGATCAGGCGGGCGCCGCTCTGAGCCATTACTTCGGGGATGCGAAAACCGCCGCCGATCTCAATCAGTTGCCCCCGCGAGATGATTACCTCGCGCCCCTGAGCGAGAGCCGTCAGCATGAGCAGGACGGCGGCAGCATTGTTGTTCACGACCAGGGCGGCCTCGGCACCCGTCAGAGCCTGCAGCACCTCCTCGGCGTGCACATGGCGGGAGCCGCGCCCGCCGGCGGCCATGTCGTACTCCAGGTTGCTGTAGCCGCGGGCCACGGCAGCCACATTCTCCAGCGCTTCCGCCGCAAGCGGCGCCCGACCCAGGTTGGTGTGTATCACCACGCCGGTGGCATTGATGACGGGCAGCAACGAGTGAGCAACAAGTTGGGCCAGCGATAGCCGCACCTGCTCCGGCCAGTCGTCAATCGCGACCGTTTCGCCCGCCAGCAACTGCTGCCGCACCCGCTCGATGGCCAGGCGGGCCGCCTGCACGACAACCTCGTGCCCCCAGCGCTCCTGCAGTTCCACCAGTTCCCGATCGTCCAGAAGGGCCGAGACGCTGGGTATGGCGCGCAGAGCGGCAGCGTGGTCCCCCATGGGCCTCGTCTCTCCTGATCGGCAGTTCTGACCCGGGTCAATCACCATCGCCCAGAAGCACTCCGACTAGCCCTGTGCATCACGCGCTGCCTTGCCACCTCCTTGAGGATGCTGTCGCCGGTGCCCACCCTGAGGGCACCATGCCCAGGAATA
>DAOTVV010000006.1:0-9435 GCA_034436255.1 Anaerolineae bacterium | reverse complement strand
GGAGGAAGCGACTATGGCAGAGCTGTACGCTGGATTTGGACGATCCGACATAACCCCTCGACTGGGCTGCAAACTGGTGGGCTACTCGAATCGCAAGGGCGGCGCCACCGGAGTGCACGACCCTCTCACGGCCAGAGCACTCGTCCTGAAGAGTGGCGCACAATCCTGGGCGCTCATGTCAACCGACCTGTGCTTCGTCTCAGCGCTCACCGTGTCCCAGGCGCGCACGGCGATCGAGAAACGCACCGGCATTCCCGCCAGCCACATTCTTATCGCCACCACTCACAACCACTCCGGGCCGGATGACGGCGAGGCCGGCAATTGGGACAGGCCGCTGACGGACCTGCTGGCCGATGCCGTCGCGCAGGCACAGGCGGCTTTGCAGCCCGCCAGCCTGGGCAGCGCCTTCGGCTTTCTCTACGGCCACTCCATCAACCGCCGCTGGCTGGACCGGCCGGTGGACCCCGCCCTCGGGGTGATCCGCGTGGATGCCGCCGACGGCCGGCCCCTGGGGATGGTGGCCAACTTCGCCTGCCACGGCGTCGTCCTTGGCCCCGACAACTTGCTCATCAGTGCCGACTGGCCGGGGCAGGCCTGCCGCCACCTGGAGAAGGCCTTGGGCGAAGGCAGCACCTGCCTCTACTTCCAGGGCGGTTGCGCCAACGTGAACCCACTGGTGGCCGGCGTGCGGCAGCGCCTTGAGGCCGGCCATACCGTTGTCTCCATCGGCGGCATCAGCCACTATTACGGCCCCGCCGACGACCCGCAGGCGTGGAACATCGGCGACCGGAGCGGCGGCACCTTCGCCGAGGTGGACGAGTTGGCAGAGGCCTTCGCCAAAGAGGCCCTGCACGTCTGGCGCTCCATCCACCCCAACGACAATCCGCAGCTATGGTCGCAGCAGTTGACCGTTGACGCCAAGCGCAGCCCGGATGAACCCATCAGCGCGGCGGTACCGCCCATGCCAGTAGCGGAAGAGCGCCTCGAGGCGATCAGCGATGAACAGGGGCGCATCCCGGCCGAGATCATGCTCGTGAAGATAGGCGATGCCCTGCTTCTGAGCGAACCGGGCGAGGTCTTCAGCGAGACGGCCGTGACCTTCCGCACCCGCCTCCGCCTGCTCGGCTACCCGGCGCCCATGCTCGTCGGCTATGCCAACGGCGTGCTCGCCTACCTGCCCGAACCGGAGGCATTCGACGAGGGCGGCTACGAGCCCACCTGGCCTAGCGCCCTGGGCATCAGCCGCTACTTCCAGCGCCGGGTGTGGGAGGCGGTCGAGAAAGCACTGAAGCCGGGCTAGGTTGCCGGCCGAGCCGGCCGCCCGCAGCACCGGCCTGGCGGGAGCGTGTTCCGGACCAGAGAAGGGAACACGGATGAACAGCGACAGACGCAGGTTCTGACGGATACCGGAGAGGGGATCTGCTTCTTATCCACGTTCGTCCGTGTTCCCTTAGTGCCTAAAGAGCCTCCCCCCAACCCATGCCTTGACGCCCCTCCCACGCTATGCTAGCATCGTTTCCGTCTGACCCAAACTGAACAGGCTGGTATAGAGCGTGATCCGGCGGTCCGGCACTCTCCCCTGCTTTCGGGGATGGCCGCCGCGCCGAGTGCGGTATTCGCGTGCCCCGGCCCATGCCGGTGGCACAGACGCAGGCAGCGACGAGGTACGGCGATGAATCCCAGGGCCGAGCGTTCAGGTGCAGCAGGTTCCGAAGATTGTGCTAGCCGGGCAGGGCGGCACCAGCCATTCAAGGCCCAAGAGGCCGGCTCCAGCAACACACTGCTGGCGGCGCTTGTTGGGGCGGCTCTCGTCGCCCTGGTGATTGTCATCGCGGCGCTAGGCCTGCTCCTCAGCCGCAACAGCAGCAAGGGCGCCACAACCCCATCGCCCACGGCCGCTCTGCTTGCCGCTACGGCTTCGAGTACACCAGCAACGGCCGGCGCCACGCAGGCCGCCACCCCTACCCTGCGCCCGACCTCGACTCTCCCGCCCACGAACACCTTGCCGCCCGCGGCCACGGCGCCCCCTGCCGCCACAGAGGCACCGGCTGCCACGCCCGGTTCCGCGCCGCAGGGAGGCCAGGCCGGGCAAGGGGGTCAGGCTCAGCCTGAGATACCCACAGCACTGCCGCAAGAGATAGCCACTCTCCTGCCGACCGGCTCGCTGGAAACGTTGCCCTCAGCCCTGCCCCAACTCTTGGGCACGCTCGTCCCGGCGCAATAGGCGGGCACATGGCAGGCAGCAGCCAGCCGCGTGTCTATGTCTACCAACCCCAGCCGCCCGCCGGCGCCTCCGGTGCCGCCAGGGCGGCGGCGACGCCCGTGGCTGGCCTGGCGGCGCTCGGCTGCCTGGGCCTTCTCCTCGGCATGCTGCTTGTGGCCTGCGTCCTTGGTGCCCTGGTGTTGCCAGGGGCCCGCGCCGGCCTCCCGCCCACAGCGGCGCCCGATGCATCCCGGCCCGACATCGTCATCACGGTCCAGGAGGCCTACTTCCAGCACCTGGTCAGTTCAGCCCTGCCGCCGGATTGGGCCGAGGGCATCTCGCTGGAGTTGCAGCCGGGTGGGCTGGTCGTGTTCAAGGGCAAGATCAAGGCCAACTTCTTCGGCGTCGCAGTCGCAGGCGATTATTCGGCCACGAGCGAGCTTTCGGCCAGAGATGGCCACCTGGTGATCAAGATCCGGCCTGTGGAGGTGATGGGCATCTCGCTCGCCGGCTTCGTGGATAAGTTCACCAACGAACTCTCGGCGCGGATCACGGAGATGGTTGACAAGCAGGTGCAGGACGGCTTGGGCGCCAACGCCTACATCATGGACGTGCGGACCGACGATCACCAGCTGGTCATCCTGGCCAGGCTGCCCTGATCAGGGCGCCACGGGGAGAGCGCATGCGCAACGACAAGATAGTAGCGCTCCTCATAGGCATCCTCGGCGGTGCCCTGCTCTGCTGCCTGAGCAGCGGCTTGCTCCTCGCCCTCAGCCCTAAGGCCGCGGCCGTCGAAGGCTGGGCGCCGCCGGCCAACGCCGTCATCACCGCCGATGTGAGCGAGGCCTACCTCAACCGGGTCATGATGGCCAGCGCTGCCGACTACCCATCCCCTTACCCTGTGCGCGCCGGCCAACTCGACGTCCTGCCCGGCAACCGCATGGCCTTCGCCGTCCAGATAGAGACCCCCATCGGCCTGGTCACGGCCAAAGGGGTCGCCACCATAGTCGCCCGCGAGGGCCGCCTCTACATCGGTATCGAGGATGTCTACATGGGCCCGCTGCCGGTTACGCTGCTGATGCGCCTGACGCAGCCGGGCCTGGATGAGCGCATCAGCGACCGGGCCAACACTCAGATCATCAGCCGCCTGGGGCAGGCGAACCTCAACCTGGCGGCGGTTACAAGCGATGAAACGCAATTGCACTTTTACTTCACCAGCAAGTGAGCGGAGCCGAGGCGGCGCTGCCGATTGGCCGCCGCCATCGCCGGCCGAGCGTGATCGTTTAGCATGAAGGAGTTCCAGGCGGGGTGAGTACGGCGATCGCTACCCTTGAGGTGCAGTTGGCGCGCGGTGGCAGCGACAGGCGCACCATCGCCCAGCCCCAGGTCAACTTCGGCCGCAAAGCGGATAACGACATCATCCTGGACGACCATCTGGTCTCCGGTCACCACGCGCGCATCGTCTTTGCCAGCGGCGGCGCCACCATCATGGACCTGGGCAGCCTCAACGGCACCTTCGTGGACGGCCAGCGCATCCCGCCGCGCACGCCCGTGCCCCTTTACCCGGGGACGACGTTCACAATAACCGACTTCACCTTTCGCCTGAGCCCACCGGACCCCGCCCTGCCCATGCCGGGCAGCCAGCAGGCGAGGCTCAGCGCCGCGCCCATGCCCGGGTTGGTCGCTTACGTCGAGGGGGCGATGCTCAAGTTCCCCTTCAACAAGCCGGCCATGACCCTGGGCCGCTCGCCCGATAGTGACATCTGCCTGCCCTCCAACCTCGTCTCCCGCCAGCACGCCAATATCCAGCTGCTCGGGAACCAGTACATCATCAGCGATGCCGGCGGCCGCAACGGCCTGCTGCTCAATGGCCAGCGCATCCAGCAGAAAGCCCTGGCCGAGGGCGAGGTCATCTACATCGGCACTCAGGCTGTGGCTCTCCAGTTCCGCCAGAACATCGGCTTTGTTGACGTCCTGGCCAAGCCGGAAGCGCCTGTGCAGACCATGGCGATGGACCTCAAAGGTCGAGAGCGGATCAGCATCGGCCGCGCCTCCGATAACGACATCGTCCTCAACCACCCTGTCGTCTCCCGGCACCACGCGCTCATCGAGCGCATGGGCACGCGCTACCGCATCCGCGACCTGAAGAGCAGCAACGGCGTCTACGTGGATGGCAAGCGCATCGAGCACGAGGCCTGGCTCAAGGAGGGGGCCGAGATCCGCATCGGCAACCTCCGTATGGTACTGCGCGAGGACGGCATCCAGCAGTTCAGCGAAGAGGGCCTGCGCCTGGACGCCCTGCGCCTGAACAAGTGGGTCTCCAAAGACAAGAACCTGCTGCAGGACATCTCGCTCAGCATCTACCCGCAGGAGTTCGTTGCCCTGGTGGGCATGAGCGGCTCGGGCAAATCCACCCTGATGGACGCGATCAACGGCTTCCGCCCTGCCACCCACGGCCAGGTCCTGGTGAATGGCGTGGACCTGTACCGCAACTTCGACCTCTTCCGCAATGACATGGGCTACGTCCCGCAGAAGGACATCGTGCACCAGGAATTGACGGTGTACAGCGCCCTGGACTACGCCGCTCAGTTGCGCATGCCGGCGGACACGACGCGCGAGGAGCGGCACCAGCGCATCCTCGAGGTGCTGCAAGACCTCGACCTGACCGAGCGCAAGGACCTGCCCATACACCGCCTCTCCGGCGGCCAACTGAAGCGCGTCTCCATCGGCGTCGAGCTGCTAACGCGCCCGCGCCTCTTCTTCTTGGATGAGCCGACCTCGGGCCTGGACCCGGGCACCGAGTTCGAAATGATGAAGCTGCTACGCAAGCTGGCTGACCAGGGCCGCACGATCATGCTCATCACCCATGCCACCAAGAACGTGATGATGTGCGACAAGGTGATCTTCCTGGCTCGCGGCGGCTACGTGGCCTACTACGGGGCGCCGGAGGAAGCCCTCGCCTATTTCGACCAGTACCGGACGCCGCAGGAGCGCCAGCAGAAGGACATCGAGTTCGACGACATCTACATGATCCTGGGCGACGAGAAGCGGGGCAAAGGCAAGGACTGGAGCGAGCGCTACCGCCAGTCCAAGCAGTATCAGGAGAACGTGATCGCCCGCTTGCGCAGCGCGCCCGCCGCGCCAGGTGCGGCAGGCGCCGCTCAGCCAGCCCTGGCGGGCAAGCAAAGGCGTGGCCGCCAGACCGGCATGCTGCGCCAGTTCTTCATCCTTTCCGCCCGCAACCTGAAGATCATGACCCAGGACCGGTTCGGCCTGGGGCTCATGCTCGCCCTGGCGCCCATCATCGGCATGATGGACTTCATCTGGGGCCGGAACTTGTTCGACCTCGAGAAGGGCGATGCCACCAAGATCATCACCATGTTCTTCATGGCCGGCCTGATCGCCATCCTGGTCGGCGCCATGGCGAGCGTGCGCGAGATCGTCAAAGAGGTGGACATCTACAAGCGGGAGCGAGCGATCAACCTCAAGCTCAGCTCCTACATCCTGTCCAAAGTCTGGGTGGGCGTTGCTCTCTCGATCTATCAGTCAATCGTGCTGCTCGTCTTCCTCTATTTCTTCGCCCTGATGCGCAGTGGGCTTGGCCTCTCGGCCTACACAATGATGCTGATAACGCTTTTCCTGGGCACGCTCAGCGGCTACATGTTGGGCCTGCTCATCAGCGCCGCGGCGCCGAACCAGAACGTTGCCTTGCTGCTCGTGATCGTGGTGCTGGTGCCGCAGTTCCTGTTCTCTGGCGCCCTTCTGCCGCTGGACATCATCCCCGGCGGCCGGCTGATCAGCGCCGCTGCCTCCACGCGCTGGGCCTTCGAGGCCCTGGTGAAAACGTCCGGCATCGGCAGCGACATTATGGCCGACCGCTGCTGGCAGTACGTTCTGGCCGAGCACAAGCAGCCGTCCGACATCTCCGACCAGCAGAAGGTGGACTCCGGTTGCAACTGCATGGGCGGCGCCATGTTTGAGGCTTGCCGCTTCCCGGGCATACGCAACCCAGAGTTCTACACAGCTGGGGCGCGGGCAGCGCTGCAGCAGCCGGCGCCGGTCGAGCCACAGCGGCCCACTCCCTACCCAACGTTCACGCCCTACCCATCGCCAACACCTTTGCCATCGCCGACGCCGTATCCCTCGCCCACGCCTTACCCCTCACCGACGCCGTTGCCCACGCCGGCGCCTTCCGGCAGCGGCATCTTCACCCAGCCGCCAAGCGACGCCGAGATCGCCGCCTACCAGGAGGGGATGCGCAAGCAGGGCGAGGAGTACGCCGCCCAAAGGCAGGCTCAGGGGGACGAGTACCAGGCGCAGCGGGAGCAGCAGGGGGCGGAGTACCAGGCCGAACGAGAGCGGCAAGGCGAGGAGTATCAGGCCCAGCGGGAGCAGCAGGGCGAGGAATATCGCATCCTGGCCGAGCGCCAGGGCGACGAATACTCCGAGGCTATGAAAAAGTACGGCGATGCCCGCGAACAATGGCAGACGGACCGCCAGAAAGCCATTAGCTCAGCCGAGGGCAAGATCAAGTTCATCGTGGATAGCTACGGCGGTACCTTCAGCGGCAGCGTCGTCTCCCGCTGGCTGGCCATGTCCATCATCGTGCTGGTTGTGTTTGTGGCCGTGATCATCTTCCAGAAACGAAAGGACACGGTTTGAGCGTTGCCCCGCGCCTGTTGCTGATCAACCCGGCTATGCGGCCAGCCAGCAACGGCCAGGGCGTGGCCGGCGCCGCTACGATGGAACCCCTGGGGTTGGCCTATGTCGCCGCCCTTACGCCAAGCCACTGGCAGATCAGGCTGGTGGACGAGTTGGCCGGCGATGACCCGCTGTGCCCCGATGGCTTCCAGCCGGACCTGGTCGGCATCAGCAGCCTCAGCCCGACGGCGCCGCGCGCCTATGAACTGGCGGCTCATTGGCGGCACCGTGGCGTCCCCGTAGTCCTCGGCGGCATGCATGCCACGCTTTGCCCGGAAGAAGCAGCGGCTTATGTGGGCTGCGTCTTCAAGGGCGAGGCGGAGGGCGCCTGGCCGGAGTTGATCGCCGATTTCGAGGCCGGAGCTCTGCGGCCACTATACGACGGCGGCGCCTCGGACCTGGCGCGCTCGCCGTTGCCGCGGCGCGACCTGTACCGCCACGGTTACCGCGTTGCCCTGGTGAGCGCCTCGCGCGGCTGCCGGTACCGCTGCGAGTTCTGCGCCGTCTGGCGATTCGGCCAGGGCCGGCTGCGCACCCGCCCGGTCGAGGCCGTCCTGGCTGAGTTGGCGCAAGGGCGGCGCGGTTATGTCACCCTGTTCACCGACGACAACATCTGTGCCGATCGCCAGTACTCGCTCGCCCTTTTCCGCGCCATCGCCGAGCGGGGCTTGCGGCGCCGCTATGCCGTCCAGGCTTCGCTCAACATCGCCGACGACGACGAACTGCTTGCCGCCCTCAAGGCAGCCGGTTGCTTCGTCATCATGGTCGGCCTGGAGTCCGTGAACGAGGCCACTCTGCGGGCGATGCGCAAGGGCGTGAACCTGAGCGTGGGTGTGGAGCGCTATCAGGAGAAGATCGAGCGCCTGCACGCCCGCGGCCTAATGGTCGCTGCCACTTTCATCCTCGGTGGCGACGGCGATGGGCCGGACATCTTCGCCCGCACGGCGGAGTTCGTCCTGAAGGCGGGCGTGGACCTGGCCCATTTCGGCCTGCTCATGCCAACCCCAGGCACCGACCTGTTCGAGCGGCTCAGGGGCGAGGGTCGCCTGCTCTACACCGACTTCCCGAAGGACTACGCCAGGCTGGACCTGAACAGCGCTCAGTTCATTCCTTCCGGCATGACGACCGAGGATGCGGAAAGGGGGTTGCGCGCCGCCACCCGGGCGATCAGCGCCTGGCCCGTGGCGCTGCGCCGCGCCCTGCGCACCTGGCGGGCCACCGCCAACCCCGCTGCCGCTGCCATCTCGCTCATCTGGACGCGCACCGGCCTCCACGCCCGCGTCTTCAACTACGGCAGCTAGAGGGGCCAGCATGAAGATCCTCGTCCTCGCTCCTTTCTCGGATGAGGGATTGGCGCGCCTGCGCCGCCTGGGCGACGTTGTCTACGAACCCTGGCTGGCCACCCGCCGCATCTGGGATCCGGAGGAACTCGGCGCTCGCCTGCACCAGGATGGCATTGACGCCGTCATCATCGAAGCGGACTTCGTGCTGGCGGAGACGCTGGCGGCGGCGCCCGGCTTGCGCTTCATCGGCCTTTGCCGGGGCGATGTCGGCCCTCATGTTGACCTGGAGGCGGCGGCTCAGGCGGGCGTATGCGTGGTTCGCGCCTCGGCACGCAACGCCACCGCCGTCGCTGAGCTGACGATCGGCCTGATGCTCGCTTTGGCGCGGCGCATTCTGCCCGCCCATGCCGCCATTGTCTCGGGCCGCTGGAGCAGCCCCCTCGACGGCTACGCTGGCTTTCGCGGCTGCGAACTTGCAGGAAAGACGGCCGGCCTTATCGGGCTCGGCGCCGTAGGCCGGGAGGTGGCCCGGCGTTTGCTGGCCTTCGACATGACTGTCCTCGCCTACGACCCGCCTCTGGCCGAACGCGGCGGCGAGAGCGCCGGGGTGCCTCTCGTCGGGCTCGACGAACTGCTCCGCCGCTCAGATTTCGTCTGCCTGCATGCGGCGGTGACGCCGAGCAGCGCCGGCATCATCGGGGCGCGGGAACTGGCCCTCATGCGGCCGGGCGCCTACCTGGTGAACACGGCCCGTGCCGCCCTGGTTGATGAGCAGGCCCTGCTCCAGGCGCTGCAGGAACGGCGGCTGGCCGGCGCTGCCCTGGACGTCCACAGTGTCGAGCCGTTGCCGCCCAACTCCGCCTGGCTGGCGCTTGACAACGTCATCCTCACGCCACACATCGGCGGCGCCAGCGACGACGTGGTGCGCCGGCACTCAGAGGCGATCGTGGCTGACCTGGAGCGTTGGTTGAGAGGAGAGCCAGTACCGGGCCGGGTCGTCTAGCCCGGCGATGGGCGCGGAACTTGCACCCAAGAAGAGGCATCTCGACCCGGGTAGGGGTAGGCCCCTTCGCTGCGGCTGACGGAGGAGACTATTCTGAGCCAGGGAAGGGAACAGGGATGGACAGGGATGGACGCGGATGCACGCGGGTCAGAAGCCAATGCGCTGTCTTGGATCAGCGTGGATCTGTGTTTGCCAGGGACCCCTCGTCTTGGCTGGATGGTATTTTCAGGTGAGTGAAGCGTATG
>DAOTVV010000005.1:0-4751 GCA_034436255.1 Anaerolineae bacterium | reverse complement strand
GCAACGCTGATGCCTCTCGCGGCAGCAGCGCTGGTCACGGCAGCAGCGAGGGGATGGCGCGAAGCCGATTCCGCGAGTGCGGCGTAGCGCAGGATCTCGCCTTCTCCGGCCCCGTTGGCGGACCAGGAGCCTACTACTTGCGGCTGGCCCTCGGTGAGCGTGCCAGTCTTGTCCAGGACCACGGTGTCTATGTGGCCCGCCCTCTCGAGGACATCACCGCCCCGGATGAGAATGCCCATCTGGGCCCCTCGCCCTGTGCCGGCGGTAATGGCGGCGGGCGTCGCCAGCCCAAGGGCGCAGGGGCAGGATACGACGACGACAGCCACGGCGTGCACGATGGCGCCATCAACGCTGCCGGTGGCCAGGAGCCAGCCGAGGAAGGTGAGGCCTGCCAGGCTGAGGACGACCGGCACGAAGACGCCAGCCACCCGATCAGCAAGCCGCTGCACCGGTGCCTTTGACCCCTGGGCCTGGGACACGAGACGCACGATCTGGCCCAGCATCGTGTCCTGGCCAATGCCCGTTGCCCGCAGGCGGAGCAGCCTGGCACCGTTGACGGTGCCACCGTATACGGTGCTGCCGGGCTCCTTGGCCACAGGGATGCTTTCACCCGTGAGCATGGACTCGTCCACCGCTGAGGTCCCCGCCTCCACAATCCCGTCCACCGGGATGCGCTCACCGGCACCGACGACGATGAGATCGCCCAGTTTGATCGCCGAGAGGGGCCGTTCCTGTGGCTCGCCATCCACGAGCACCTTAGCCGTCTGCGGCTGCATGGCAAGGAGCCCGCGTACTGCCCCTGAGGCGCGGCGACGGGCGGCCGCTTCCAGGTACTTGCCCACGAGGACCAACGTGACGATCACGGCCGCCGCCTCGAAGTGGGTGGGGCCGTGCAGCCAGATCTGGCTGATGACGCTATATAGATAAGCCACGCCACTACCGGTGGCGATGAGCACGTCCATATTGGGCGAGCGGTTGCGCAAGGCTTTGTAGGCGCCCACAAAGAAGCCCTGGGCCGAGTAGAGCATCACCGGTGTTGCCAGGAGCATCACCAGCCACATCCGCCCCGGGAAGTCAATCATGAGGCCCAGGTCCATGGGCATGGTGAGGAGCAGGACCGGCACCGAGAAAGCGACCGCCACTGTCAGGCGCCGGCGCTGGCGGGTTACTTCCCTGGCCTGGGCTTCCTCCAGGGTCGAGGTCCCTCCCTGCTCCTCTTCCTCGCGCAACACCTCGTAGCCTGCGGCGACGACCGCCTGCTTGATCTCGGGCAGGCTGACCATGGTTGGCACGAAGGTGACGCGCGCTCGCTCGCTGGCCAGGTTGACGCTGACGTCAAGGACGCCGTCCAGCTTAGCTATTGCGCGCTCCACGGTGCGCACGCAGTTGGCGCAGGTCATGCCGAGGACGGCGAAATCGGCGGTGACCGTGCCCAGGCCGTAGCCACTCTGCTCGATACGCTTGGCGAGGTCAGCCAGGGGCACTTCCTCGCCGAGCACCACCTGGGCTTCGTCGGTGGCGACGTTGACCGAGACATCCTGCACGCCCGCCACCCCGGCCAGGGATTTCTCCACGGTCTTGGCGCAGTTGGCACAAGTCATGCCCGTTATCGGCAGACGGATCCGCTTCGGTTCAGACACAGCGTACTCCTGGATCGCGGCCCTGTTCAGGCGGCCGGGTAACCGATCTCATCAAGCTTGGCGCGGATTTTGCCCTCGTCAGCAGGGGCATCGAACGCCACCACGACCGTCTTAGTGGCAACATCTCCTTTCACGCTCTTGACGCCGGGCACCTGGGAGAGATTGGTGGTGATCGTACGCACGCAATGCATGCAACTGATATTGGGCACGGCCAGTTTCACTTCGCTCATGAGAATGCTCCTTGTATGGTGTGTTAGAGGTTCGTCGCCTTCTCGTAGATGGCCAATAGTTCCTGGATGATGCGCTCCCGTTCACTTGGGTCGGCGCTGGAGTCGCTCGCGAGCGCCTGCCTGACGCAAGTCTGGAGGTGGTTCTCCAGCACTCTGGAGGCCACCTTGCTCAGGGCGTGCTGAACGGCAAGCACCTGATTCAGAATGTCAATGCAATAAGCGTCGTCCTCGACCATGCGCGATAGACCAGCGACATGGCCCTGCACGGTCTTCAGGCGTCGCAACACGTCTGTCTTGATCTCTGGCTGCATCGCTCCTCACAACCCCCTACCCCGGGGGAGGGGTACCAGTAATATAGCGCAGTACTCAACTATTGTCAAGCCCTGGAGAGCGGCTGGGGCTGTGGCAGTAACGGGCGCCTGGCCGAAACCCCGGGACCGTCCGCCCGTGGCGAGGCGATTCACCGGCTCGCAACCTGCTCCAGGTGCGTGGCAGGTGGCCCCAGCCCGTGGGGCGGGGTCCGTAGGCTTCCGATCACGGCCCCCAACTGGGGTAGCTATTGTCCGCCGGCCCGGCGGTCAGCCGGATCGGCTCGCCGCCAGCGGCTGGCACGGCGTAAATATCCCAGCGGCCGTCGCGGTTGCAGGCGTAAGCCACCCACTTGCCGTCAGGAGACCAGGTAGGGTGGCGTGAATCCCAGGCGCCACTGGTGAGCAGCCGATAGCCAGAACCGTCCAATCCCAGGACGCCTACTTGCCACTGGCTGCCACTGGGGATGGTGAAAGCCAGCGCCCTGCCATCGGGTGACCATGCCGGGGATTGGCCGTGGTCCATGATGCGCCGCTGGTTGCTGCCGTCGGCATTCATCAGGTAGAGATTGATGGAAGCATGCACGGCCTCCATCACGTCCAGGTCGGAATCGAAGGCGATGCTACTGCCGTCGGGCGACCAGGCTGGCGCCTCGTTGTTGCCCTGCACCGGCGTCAGCAGCCGCTCATCGCTGCCGTCGAGGGCACAGGTGTAGATGTCCGCCTGGCCGTTGCGGTCCGACTGATAGGCCAGGTGCGTACCATCCGGCGACCAGGCTGGCGCCCATTCGTCCGAAGGCTGCCTGGTGACCTGACGGATCGAGCCCGTATTTATGTCCAGCACGTAGATATCGGAGTTGCCGCCCCGGCGGGAGGCGAAAGCCAGTTGCTTGCCGTCAGGTGACCAGGCCGGGTCCAGGTCATCGGCGGGCTCGTTGGTCAGGCGTTTGGCCTGCTCGGGGTGGGCGGCAGGCATGCTGTACAGTTCCCAGTTGCCGTCGCGGTTAGAGGCGAAGGCGATGTGGCCGGGCAAGGCCGGGATCGCGCTCGTGGGCTCGGCCTGCGGCTGCGGAGTCGCGCCCAGGCGCACGGCGGCAGCAAGCGGCTGGGCACGGCGGGTGAGGTAGAAGAAGTCCAGGGCGAAGGGTTGGAGGAAGTAGCTGTCGAAGCCGTGCATGTCCTGGCGCAGCTTCTTGCCGGTGACGACCGGCGGCGCACCCTGCGCCCCGGGCTGCACATCGTAAGTGATGAAGACCACATGGCACTCGTCCACGTCCAACTGCATGGCGTAGACGGCGCCGGCCATCTGCAGCGCTTTGGCCAGCGTGTAGGCCGAAAGCGACCGGCCCGCCACGTAGACAAGCTTGCCATCCGCACGCACCCCGAGGCCGGAGCGGAAGAGATACACCTCGTTGGCCACGGACAGCCCCCAAAGGGCGAACTTGCCGGTTTCCGCGGTGATGGTGCCGTTCGTGATCAGAGGCATGCAGTTCTGACGATAGGAGACGAGGTCGGGTGTGTCGGTGATGTCCACGCCCCAGGTGCCCATGCGGATGGAGCCATCCTCGTAGACGGCGATGGTCGCCACGCCATCGAGCGCCGGCAGGTAGACTTTGCGGTCAACCATCATGCCGTAGTGGCCATGCATAGCGGCGAACCCGCCATTGAAGGCGGCCACAAGAGAGGGCCAGTCCTCAGTGGGGATGACGCCACTGCCCACGAGGCCCGTGCTCGGCCGCGGCTCCCAGGTACCGGGCACCATCTTGAGCTGCAGCAGCGACGGGTCTATCTCGACGACGGAGACCTCGGCGTATGGCCGCTGGGCATCGGGAAACACGCTGGGCAAGAGTCGCAGGCCTTCGCCCAGGGCCTGGCCAGGTGGTAGCGGCGTGGCGGAGGGCGTGGGCGGCGCGGTCGGCGTGGGGCTACTGGTGTGTGACGCAGTCGCCGTGGGCGGCGCGGTCGGTGTCGCTGTGGCCAACTCGGTTGGCTCGGGGCTCGATGTCAGTGCGCCGGACGCCATCAAGGTGACCACTTCAAGCGTGGGCGTCGGCGTGAACGTGGGCGTAGCGCCGGCCGTCCACAGTGGGGCCGGAGTAGGACCGGCCGTGGGCGGGGGCGTCGGCGCTGGGGACGGGCTCGCCAGAGCCAGGGCGACCGCCGTGGCGGCGGGCGGGCGAGTGGTCGGCCCCACGATGCCGTACCAGGTCCGGGTGAGGAAATCGAGGGCGGTGAAAGCCACATTCTCGATGAAGGCGATCTTCTCGGGCCCCACGCCGGGGAGGTCGCGCACGTGGCTGACGAAGCTGGCGATCCAGGGCATCTCGCCCTGGCGCGCCGGCGTATAGGCGAGGCCGGTCGGCGGGGTGACACTGTGCTGCTCGGGCGACACGCTGAAGCCAGGCGCGGCCGCGTCGCTGGTGCGCACCTGCAGCAACGGCGCCCGGCCATCGCCCGCCACCCAGGCTAGCTCTACCTGATCGGCAGGGCGGTCGAAGACATAGATTTGCGCCCGCCGCGGGTCGGCCAATGGCAGGCAGGTAAGGCTCTGATAGCGGCTGCCGACACGCGCT
>DAOTVV010000004.1:0-49534 GCA_034436255.1 Anaerolineae bacterium | reverse complement strand
GCCTGGGGTAAGAGCGTGCTGGATTTCGACGACCGAGAGTTGGCACGGCTGAAGCAAGCACTTGCCTCACGCCAGATGCGCGTCTCCTCCATCGGCTCGCCGATTGGCAAAGTGCCCATTGACTCCCCGTTCGCGCCACACCTGGAGGATTTCCGGCGCATCCTTGGCATGGCAGAATACCTGGAAAGCAAATACGTTCGCATCTTCTCGTTTTACGGCACGACGGAGGAGCCAGAGCGCTGGCGTAGCGAGGTCCTGCGCCGTCTCGAAGCTTTCGTCCGCGCCGCTGAAGCCAGCCCTGTGATCGTGTTACATGAGAATGAGAGCAACATCTATGGGGACATCCCCCAACGCTGCGCGGACATCCTGCGCAGCGTCGGCTCGCCCAGGTTCCTGGCCGTCTGGGACGCTGCCAACTTCGTCCAGGTGGGCGTGGATCGCCCCTTCGACATCGGCTGGCCCCTGCTTGCAGATTATGTGGTTTACGTGCATGTGAAAGACGCGCTTCGCGGTACCGGCGAAGTCGTGCCTGCCGGCGAAGGTGATGGCCAGGTGCGCGAACTGCTCGCTGCGCTGGCGCCCAGGCAGGAGGAGGTTTTCCTCTCCCTTGAACCGCACCTTGTCTTTGCGGGGCAGTGGGCGGGCTTCAGCGGCGCCGAACTGTTCGGGCGCGCCCACGCCGCCCTCACCCACCTGCTGGCCGAAGTCTGATATCATCGCTGAGCCGGTGCTAATCAGGTGCGCTCACAGTGCTGGGGCGGGCGAAAGACGGTAGCCGCACCGGCTGCACATGGCTTATACTAGGACCAGATTGTGGCTTCTGAAGGGCACGGTGCGGCCGCCGACCTAAGCCGGCTACGCTGCTCACCGCGCCCAAGGTTGCTCAGCGCGGAAGGTGGAGAACCCGCGCAGGCGATAGACGCGAATGCTTCAGGAGGACACCCAGATGCTCGACGTTGTCACCATGGGTGAGGCGCTGATTGACTTCCTCGCCGATCGCCCTGGCGTCACGCTCACCCAGGCCAGAGCCTTCACCTGGGCTCCGGGGGGCGCGCCGGCCAACGTTGCCGCCGCCGCTGCCAAGCTTGGCCTGGCAACCGGTTTCGTCGGTAAAGTCGGTACAGACCCATTTGGTGAGTGTTTGCGAGACACTTTGCGCTCCTGTGGCGTTGACACCACCAACATGTTGCTGACGGACGAGGCACGGACGGCTCTCGCCTTCGTCGCCTTGCCGACGCCGGACAACCCTCAGTTCACCTTCTTTCGCCACCCGAGCGCCGACATGATCATGCGCGCCGAGGAACTGGACAGGGCCTACCTGCAGCAAACGCATGTCTTTCACTTTGGCTCAATCACCCTCATCTGCGAGCCATCGCGCTCAGCCACCCTCACCGCCGCCAAGATTGCCAAAGAAGCGGGAGCCCTCATTTCCTTCGACCCGAACTATCGCCCCGCCCTCTGGCCCGCAAAGGCGGCCAGAGCGCGCATTCTCGAGACGCTGCCGTTGGTTGACCTGATCAAGGTCAACGAGGTCGAAGTCCAGTTGCTCACTGGGAAGAAGGACCTGCTCGAAGGCGCCGATGCACTGGTGCGCCTTGGGCCAAAGGCCTGCCTCGTCACTGCAGGCGCCGACGGTTCCTACTACGCGACGCCGCGCTCCCATGGCTACGTGCCTGGCTTTCCGGTTCGAACGGTGGACGCAACCGGTTGCGGCGATGCCTTCGTGGCCGCCGCGCTCAAGAGCATCCTCCAATTGGGCGACCTGGACACACTCGGTCCCCTGGACTTCGAGGAGGTGCTGCGCTACGCCAACGCCGCCGGCGCCATAACTGCCACCAAGAAGGGAGCGATCCCCGCCATGCCAACTGCAGCCCAGGTCGAGACGTTTCTGGCCCAGGTCGTGTAGCTACATCTGGCGCGCCATCGCCCCGCCAGTTGAATGTCTTGGCCGGCTGAGCCTGGCCTATCCTTGAGGCCTGGACCTGGGCGTCCTCTTTCTCCAGGCTGCAACCCGCTCACCGACGACTGCCGGTAGGCGCCGCACCATTAGGCGACGGAGTGGCCGGCGCAGCATGCCCCAGGCGGCCGATACTTCGCCGTTGCCACTGCCCATCTGCGACGCCGCATAGCGCTTCCGCTCGTAGGCGAGCGCAATCGTGTCCATCGCCGAGGCGCGGGCCTGGGCACCGGCCTCGCCCGGAGCAACCAACCCCGCTGCGACGGCCATGGCGCTCACCTGCGCGGCCAGGGTGTTGGCGAACTCGCGCGGCGTCAGGCTATCCAGGTCAGCGAGGCCCAGCCAGCGCCCGCTACGTTCCATAGCTTCGTATGCGGCCAGGACGGGATCGAGGCCTCGTTGGCGGCGCCGTGCAAACCAGAGGATGCCAGCCACGGCGGCCAGCAGCGCAGCGGCCAATCCGAGAAGCAGTGCCGACGGGCCTGTACTCCTGGCCGTTGAAGTCTGCGTGTTTGCCACTGGAGGGGCTCCCGTCTCTCCCAGGGGGCGGTAAAGAGGCGCTCGACCCGAGGTGGGCTCGAACTGGATCCAGCCGTAGCCAGGGAAGTACGCCTCGGGCCATGAATGGGCGTCCTGCTCGGTGACCACAAAGTAACCCTTGTTGTAGTCGTACTCGCCGCTCACGTAGCCGGAGGCCAGCCGGGCCGGGATGCCTACCTCACGTGCCAGGACCACCATGGCGCTGGCGAAGTAGTCGCAGTAGCCTTTCTTGCTCTCAAAGAGGAAGTAGTCCACGACATCCTTGCCCTCCGCTGGTTGGGCGATGTTCAGGTCATACTCGTAGTGGCGGAGATAGGCCTCGATCGCTGCCAGTTTGTCATACGGAGTCGTCGCGTCAGCCGTGATCTGGCGCGCCAAGTCAGCCACGCGCGCCGGTTCTTGCGGCAATTGCAGGTAGCGAGCTGTCACCCAATCCGGGTACGCCGTGCCCGCCTTGCGCAACTCCGAAACAGTCACGACCGGCGCCTCAGAGACCACGCTATATTGGCCAACGCTGGCGTGGATGTAGGCCAGGTCTCCAGGCCCGCGCCAACGCACGCGGCTGGTGGCATCAATGCTTACCGGCTCAGCCACGCTGTAGATCAACTCGTCGCGAGGCACGATGATCTGAAACTGTTGGGTCACCTGCTCCCGCGGCCCTTCCGGTTGCTGCAGAGTTTGGCCGGGATTGTAGGTGACGATGTCCTCATGGCTGTTGGCCCAGCCGCGCCCGTTGTATGTGTCGTAGGTCATGCCGCGCCAGTAGCGCACCGGCCCGCTCTGCGCCTGCAGGCCGAGCCGCTCCGCCTGCATCAGCTCGGACGTATTCACGGGGGGCGGGTCGCTCGTACGCACATACATGACCGGCTTCAGCCCGGGGTCCTGCGAACCTTGCAGCAACCGTGCTTCTGGCATGGCGGCGGATGGGCCGTTATTCAGCCAGGGAGCCGGCTCCGCCCCGGGCGCCAGGCCGGGGAAGAACCAGTTGGCGATACGCACCACCGAGCGCCACTCACGGTCCGCGTGCTGCCAGAAGGCGCGCGAGATGCCGCTCACGGCAACGTACGGGCTGTAGAAGCCGAGCACGGTCACCAGGGCGACACAGGGCAATGCCATCATGAGCAGCCGGGCGCGAAAGGTCTCGCCATACTGCGTCCTGTGCTCCTGGAACGCGCCCTCCAGTGACCACGTGTTCGTCTGAATCAGCAGGATCAGGCTCAAGGGCACGAAGGCAAGAAGAAAGCCAGCGCCACCGAGAGTGAAGAAGGTGTTCGTGGCCAGAATCGTTCCAGCCGGGGCGGCAGCCAGCAGTCCCTCCCTGCGGTCCATGGCCGCCCAGCCCAGCCAGAGACTGCATGACCAGAGCAACATCCCGGCGGCAACAAGGGGTACCAGGGAATCGTCATCGCGTCCGCCCGCCCAGACGACCTGAGCCCACCACGAGAGACGGCGCCAGGCTTCGCTCAGCTTCGACAGGCCGCCTCCCAACAGTGGCCAGGCGTCGTTGGCGGCAATTACCGCAAGCATCCCGCCGAGCAGGAACAGGCCAGGCCACACCAACGGGTGCCTTGTCCGCCCCGCCAGTATCATGCCGCAGAGCGCCCCCGCCAGCGACACGATCAGCATTCGTTCCATCCCCGGGACCCAGTTGCCCTGCCGCAAAGCCAGCGGCAGCGAGGCGCTGATGCCCAGAATAGCGACAACGCCCAACCAGGTCCGGCTCTGCGCCAGGCTTTCCTCTGCTACATCTACAAGACTATTGCTCGGCTCCACCACGCTGACTGTACTCCGCTGCTAACACACCCACATCGTCATCAAGGCCAGAAACGCCCGCTAGACACTGAGGCTGCCCAGCCCCCAACGCTCTTCCCGGCGCGGACGGCGCCGCAGCCGCTCCCGCCGGCTGAGGGCAACGAACTCATAACCCTTAGCGATGACCGAATGCGGCACCCCTAGCTCCAACAGGCGCTGGGCCACCTCGCCGGCGTCACCGGCGCCTCCGAACGACGGGCTGTCCAGCAGAAGCACGCTTGTGCCCAACCCGGCGCGCCTCATCACTTCCACACCCACGAGGAGATCGCTTGCAGCCGAGGGAGCGATGATCACGATGCTGGATCCCGGGCCAAGGTTCCAGCGCTCCACCTCGAGGACCTTGCCAATCGGCCACGTGCCCTCGGCACGCAGCGTCGCCAGAGCCCTCATGACCTGCCAGTACTGGACCTCCCCGCGCGCCGGCGCCAGGTAAAAGCGCTTCTGGCCGTAGGCCAGTAGACCGACGGACTGCTCGCGCTGCAGGGACCGCGCCGCAAGCGCCGTCGCCGCCAGCACCATGTATTCCTCGGTGGATTCGTCTAGTTCGCCCGATTGCACCGGCCGCGCCATGTCCAGCACCAGCCAGATGTCACCGGCTGGCTCGAGGTCGAAGTCCTTCACCATGAGAGCCCCGGTGTGCAGCGAGGCAGGCCAGTGGATGTACCGCGGTGGATCACCGGAGACGTACTGGCGGACGCCACCGCTGGTCACCGTCTGCTCCATCGAATGCTGCATGTGGCTGCGGGAACCGGTGCTGCGCCCCGAGCGCGCCAACACTTCGGGCGCCCGGCCCACCGGCGGGTAAACCAGCAAGTGCGCCAACACCCCCTGCTCTCCGACGGCGCGAAAAAGGCCGAACGGGTCGCCAGTACTTACCTGCCAGGGACCAAGCGTGAACTCGCCGCGCTGTCTGCAGATGCCGCCCGCTCGCCAGCGTTCTTCAGACTGCGGCCCCAGGCTCATGGCGACGCTCACCGTGTAGCCGGGCAAAGTTGACCGGTCGCGTACCTCCAGCCAGGGCACAGGCAGCAGAGAGTTATTGACGATGGCGAAATCCTCGACCAGACGATCGCCCACCTGCACGAGAGCCCTGTTGTAGCGCCGGCCCACACGGACGTTGCGCGCGAGCGCCAGCGTCCACCCATATGCCAGGGCCAACACCAACGCGAACGATACAAGAAGCAGGTACCACACCCTCGAGGGGGTTAGCAGCATCTGCACAAACAGGAAGCCGAGGATGGCCGCGAGCAATTGTGCTCGCTTGGTCATCCTCGGCTTCGGATCCAGGTTCAGCCGTGCGATGAGCGCTGCCCCGGATGTGTCTGTAATGACGGTCGTAGGAGTGCGCCCAACACCATATGCCTGCTTGTATGCCAACGCCCTATCCTCTACTTACGCACAACTTACACGTAGAGTGTAGCAGAAGGCCATGACAGCAGCATATTAACTAGCGCAAGCCATTTATGTCACGCACCACTCTTGCCATCGCACTCAGCTAGATTGCAGGAAGCGCTTCAGTGCGCTCGTGAGCAACGCTCCCTGAGGCTCGGACAACCTGCAGCCGGAAGTCCCACTGCTCAAGAGCTAAGTGCGGCGCAGGTCTGCGCAAGGCCGGCCAGGCAGACCGCGGTCCAGCCGGTGCTCTCGATTGTCGAATAGGCGCGCTCGTATTCACCCCCGATGCCGGCATCCCAGGCAGGCGCTGCACCACAGGCCTCGAGCGTGGCCGAAAGGCTCGCCACCTGCGGCTGCAGCATTTCCGCGGCCGCCTGTCCGGCCTTGCCCAAAGCGAGCGCTGCCAGTGCCAGGCCTTCTGCCACAGTGCCCATCGCCGGAAGGCCGAACAACACGGTTCCGCACCGCTGCAGCAGCGACAGGCTCTCAGCCGCAGCCCGATCCCAGCCGCCACCAGGGTCAGCCAGGTGCATCTCACACAGGAACGCAAGCATCATCCCGAGATGGTGCGTCTCGCCTGCAGGTGACTCGTACTCGACGAAGCGGGCGGCTGGCTGATTGGGCCGCCAACGCGTCGCCAGAGCACGGCTGGCCGTGTCGTAGCAGAAGTAGAAGCGCCCCGCCGGGTCCGGCTGCAGGTGGATGATGTCCGCGAGCAGTCTCGCTGCCCGCCGCGCCTGTTCATGCCAGCCCAACCTGATCGCGACGCGGCCGCCCCAGGCGGTCGTGAATGCTTCAACCAAGCCGTGCCCCTGGGCCGGGTCCATGTCGAAAAACCCACCGCTGCCATGTTGATAGGAACGCAGCCGGACCAATGCTGGCTCGCTCAGCACGTCAACCCGGCCCAGCTGGGAAGCTGCCAGCAGCAGACAGCTATTGCGCAGGAAACTCCGTTCCCGCGCTTTGGCTGGCTCGTCGAGGGCGTGGAACTCGCCCGGGCTGACCATGGTCTGCTGGACGATGCCCTGAAGCAGCGCACCGCAGGCATATCTGCTCCCCAAGCGAGCCCCGCCTAGAACGGCAGCGTAGCCCTCGACGCAGGCCTTCACCGTCTGCGCCTGACCGGGCAACTGAAGAAGCGTCGCCTCGAGCCACCGCGTCGCCCTGTCCGCACAGGCCTCGGCCCAGATAGACAAGTCGCGCCAACCACTGACTGCTGCTCCCACCACTAGCCCTCTCCCGATTCGCTTGTGCTGCTGAGAAGCCGGCCTGGCCGGCGACATTCCACCGGAACTCGATTCTAGGCGCGGCGGCCGGGATGCTCAAGCAATGGCGCGCCATGTTACCGCAGTCGAGAGGGCCGTCCGAGCAGGGCACAGCCAAAAGCCGCCAGAGGCACGGCATCTGCCGTGCCTCTGGCCAGAGAGTCAAATCCTATCTGCCCGTTAGCCCGACTGGGCGGCGTCCCAGGCTTCCTTGGTCCAACCGGTCACGTAAACAGTCACTGAGTCGTAGCCATCGAAGTGCTCGGGGACGAAACCAGAGTACTGAATGTCCTGGTTGGGGAGCAGCGGCGAGTCAAGTTTGAGCAGATCGGAAGTGACGTTAATCACGTGACCGTCGGCGTCGTAGACCGTGGTGTAAACGGTGAGGGCAACGAACGTCAGGTCCGTGTTGTTGCGCGCCGTCCCGGTGATGTGTAGCCCCGCGGAGTCAACCGCCGTCTTGGCGCTCGTCACAAGGATCTCACGGTCCGGCGAGTCCGTATCGCTGATGGCCAGGTCGAGCACGTAGTCAGTCAGCGTGCTCGGGTCAACACCGCCGAGTTCGCTTGGGCTGACGGCAATCCAGAAGCTGCTGCGTTCACCTGGGGCGATCGCAGGCCTGTCCAGCCAGGCATGAAAGTCCCCGGGCAGTTCGTTGCCGTCTTTGTCGGTTATCGTAGCGGACACCTTGACCATCTTGGTCAGTGGCGCCGAGCCTTCCCACTGCACCTCGCCGACGATGCTCACGCCGCCATCCTGAGTGATGAAGCCGGTGTGGTCCACGAACACGAAGTCAGTCTCGCTACCGGTCCCGGCACTGCTTGGCGTTGGCGAACTGGCGGCTCCCGTGCCAGCTCCAGTGTCCTCCCAGCCGGTGACTATCACCGCGAAGGACGACGCTCCATCATAGTGATCGGGGAAGTAGCCCGAGAACTGGGCCGTCTGGCCGGGGGCCAGGGGCACGTCCAGGTCAACCGTGTCCAGCGTGACGTTCATGACCTGGCCCGAGCTGTCGTATATGGTGGAGTACACAGCGAGAGACTTGTAGGTCTTGCTGGTCTGGTTCAACACAGAGCCACTGACTGTGTAGCCGTCGGCCTCAATTGACGAACTGGCGTCGGTGACCTTCAGTTCGGTGTCGGGCGAGGGAGTATCGGTGAGCAGTGTAGTCAGTTCATAGTCGGTAACGTCAGCCGGGTCGGCCTGCAGGTCGGCCTTGCGCACGAACACCCAGAAGCTGCTCGTTTGCCCGGGGGCGATGACCGGCCGGTCGAGGTAGGCGTAGTAATCCCCCGGGATCACGTTGCCGCTCTTGTCCTTCAGTTGGGCTTGTACCACGACCATGTTGCCGACCGAGGCGTTGGAGACGTTCTTGACCTCCCCGACCACGCTCACATCGCCGTTGTCAGCCACCCAACCAGTGTGGCTGAGAAACTCGAACACGGCCCCGCCCGGCTCAGTCGTGCCAGCGGGCTTGCCAGTCGGCTTCGCGACCATGCCCCCCTGCCCGCCAGCGGATACGGCAGTGGGGCTGGCCTTCACCACCGGTTTCGGAGTAGCCGTCGGCGCCTTAGTGTTGGTGGGCAGGGGCATCTTGGTCGGCGTCGCCGTGGGCGCCGGCGTGTTCGTCGGCACCAACGTGCTTGTTGGCGATGGCGCCAACGTGGGGGTGGCAGTTGCCTGGCCACCTATCAACGAAGACGGACCGCAACCGAGAAGAACCAGTACTGCCACGGACGCGATGAGTACTATCCAGCGCCTACCCATAGACCCTCCTCATTATGGCATCCTGCCAGAGGTATTGTGTCGCCAATACACGCCATCCAGGCGTTGCGCGGTCACGCGAACTCAGGCACGGGCCAAGGAGCCCGTCCATGCCCGGCGCCAAACGCACCCGCCGCGTCGCAAGTTCAGCTAAGTCACGGCCACCATAGACCGAATTCTGTTACTTCATGGGCAATCATCGGCAGCAATTCGCTTTTTCTTTAGGGCCGAGGCACCCGACAACATTCGCCAGACGCGCCGGCCTGCTCGTAATGCCCGGGCTCGCCGTCGGCCCGCTAAGCCATGATGCTCAGTTTCTCCCATGGCACAGCCAGTTGCGAAGGCTCTCCGGCGAAGATGCGCGCCATGTCGTCCGCGATCGCTTCGACCAGGCCCATGTACGTCTCAGTCGTACCACCCGCGACGTGCGGAGTGAGGAACACGTTGTCCAGGCCCCGCAGCGGGCTGTCGGCCGGCAGTGGCTCCTCATCGAACACATCCAGGACGGCTCGGATGCGCCCCGTCCTCAGTTCGGCCAAGAGAGCCTCGCCATCTACCGTCCAGGAACGGGCAGTGTTGATGAAGATGGCACCGTCCTTCAGGGCCCGGAATTGCTCCGCGCCGAGCAAGTGATGCGTTTCAGGCGTGGTCGGCGCGTGGTCCGTAACGATATCGCTGGTGGCCATCAGCTCGTGAAGGTCCACCTTGCGAACGCCGAGTTCCTCCGCCGCCGCCTCGCTCAGGTAGGGGTCATAGACCATCACATCGCAAGCGAAGGGCTTGAGCAGCTTGATCGTGCGCCTGCCCACCATGCTGGCGGCGATGACGCCGACCTTCTTGCCGTAGAGAGCATGTCCCCAACCATCGCTTTCCTCGCGCCAGCCGCGTTCGACCTTCATGCGCTTGTCGTAGCGGTAGAAGTCGAGCGACATGCTCAGCATGGCCCAAAGCGTGTACTCGGCCACGGCATCAGCGATCACGGGCGCCGCGCTTAGAACCAGTATGCCGCGTTCGTATCCCTCCTTGGGCATCAGGTGCTTGACCGACCCGGCAGCGTGCCCCACGACCTTGAGGCGGTCGCAGGCGGCGAGCACTTCCGGTGTGAAAGCGGGTGAACCCCACGAAGTGACAACCGCCTCAACCCCTGGCACCATCTCGGCCAGTTTCGCGGCAGTGGGGTTTTCGTCGCTCTCGTTCCAGATAACCTCGCCGAGCCCCTCGAGCGTCGCCTTTGCCTTTGGTGACAGGATGCGACGCGATAGTGAAACCGTCGGCAGGTACAGGATTCTGCGCTTGGCCATATCTCCCCCTAGAGGCTGCTCATCTCGATCTCATCGGCAAGGCGCATGCTGGCGGCGGCGTCTGTGAAGTTTGTCTCCGGCTGCACGCCCGCTTTGATGCAGTCTATGAAATGGCGGCTCTCGCCGTAAAAGCCATAGACATGATGCCGTGCAGGGTTTCCCGCCACTTCATCGGCGCTGAGCCGCAAGGCAGGCTGACCACGCCGGTTGACAATGGCCTCGCCACCCGGGTCGGGGTTGACGAAAGCCGAGAAGCCAGGCGCATGCAGTTCGAACGTATGCACCCTCGTGCCGGAAGCCCAGTTGGTGAGCAACACACCGGTGGCGCCACTGTCGAACTCAACCAGGGCTAGCCAACGGTTGTCCCGCGGCCCGGCTGAGGCCGAAACATGAGAGGTGACAGCCATCACCTCTCCCCCCATCCAGCGTAGCGTGTCAACAGCGTGGATCGCATCGCAATGAAGGACGTCAATGGCGCCGTCATAGTAGAGTGCGTCCGGCTGGTCTTTGTAGAAGGTCGAGACGCAGAGGTTCAGTTCGCCTGCCTCGCGCTGCATCGCGCGCACCTTCTGCATGATCGGGCAGAAACGGCGGTTGAAGCCCACCATTGTCAGGCAACCGTGCTCAGCGGCGTGGTCGGCCAGAGCCTGGGTCTGGAACGTGGTCACCGCAGGCGGCTTCTCGATAAACACATGCTTTCCGGCCTTAAGGCAGAACACGGCCACGTCGAAGAGATGATGTGGGGGCATCAGGATGTACACGGCATCGGGGTTTTCCTTCTCAACCATCTCCCGGTAGTCGCCGTAAGTCCGGGGGATGCCGAACCGCCGTGCCGTCTCCTCGCGCTTGTCCTGCACCAGGTCGCAAAGCGCGGCCATTTCTACATCAGGCATCTCGGCCAATGATGGGTAGTGCACACCGTTAGCCATGCTGCCAGCACCTATCAGAGCCAACCTGACCTTGTCCACGACGCTCACCCCCTGCACTGGGCTATCTGCGGGCCATCCTAGCACAAGGCCAACTGCCGCGACAAGGCATTTGACTCTCTGACCTGGCCAAATCTATACTCGACGCGGTTAAGGGGAAGCGGGCTGGCGGCACGTACCAGCACCCAAGCCGGTTGCCGCTTGTATGCGCGGCCGGCGCTTAGCTCCTTCAGTCATGGGCGAGGGTGTTGGGTGCCTCTGAACGATGCCAATCGGTTGTAGGCCGCCGCCCACTCGTCAACCGCACCTCTACCAGCCAACGCCGAGGAGGTAGCCACGTGAATCCACTGGCCGGCAGGGATGTCCTGGCGATCCCGGAGTTATCCAGGTCCGACATTGATCTAGTGCTGGCTACCGCGGCAAGCTTCGAGCAGCAGTTGCAGGGGCAGCGCACCATCCCTCTGCTCGATGGCTACATTCTCTGCACTCTCTTCTACGAGCCCAGCACACGGACGCGCCTGTCCTTCGAGGCCGCCATGCACCGCCTGCAGGGCCGGGTCATCAGTGTGGCTGAGATCACCAGTTCGTCCGTGGCCAAGGGCGAGTCAATTGACGACACCGTACGCACTATCGAGCAGTACGCCGATGTCATCGCCATGCGGCACAACGAGGCCGGCGCCGCCCACATCGCCGCCGAAGCAGCCAGTATCCCCGTGATCAACGGCGGCGATGGGTCGCGCAATCACCCGACACAGGCTCTGCTTGATCTATACACCATCCAGAAAGAGCGCGGTGCCATTGACGGCCAGGTCATCGCCCTCGTCGGCGACCTGAAGTATGGCCGTACCACACACTCTCTGGCCGAGGCCTTGGCGCGCTTCCGGGTGGAGATACTGATGGTATCTCCTCCCGAACTGAGCATGCCCGACCACGTCACGGGGGCGCTGCGCCAGGCCGGTGTCGCCTTCGAACAGACGGCCGACATCGAAGAAGCGGTGCGCCGGGCCGACGTAATGTACGTGACGCGCATCCAGCGGGAGCGGTTCCCGACGCCCGCCGAGTACGATCGTTTCCGCGGCGTCTTCCACATTGACCCGCCCCTGGTCGAGCGCAGCAAGCCTGGTGTCACGATCATGCACCCCCTGCCGCGAGTGGATGAGATCTCCCACGAGGTGGATAGCTACGCCGGTGCCGCCTATTTCCGCCAGGCGCGCAACGGAGTCTACGTTCGCATGGCGCTCCTCGCCCTTGTGCTCGGCGCCATCTAGGAGGCAGGCGTGTCATTCTTTGACGCTCTGAAAACGCGGGCCGAGCGGGTGGGGTCCTGGGTGTGCATCGGCCTCGACCCGACGCGCGAGCACATGCCCGCCCACATGCGGACGGGCAGCGGCGCCCTCTCCCGCTTTCTTCTGCCCATTATCGCAGCCACACTGGATGTGGCCTGCTGCTACAAACCGAACCTCGCTTTTTATCTGGCGGAGGGGGCGGAAGGCATGCAGGCCCTGGAGGATGTTCGCGAGGCCATACCGACTGACATACCCGTCATCCTGGACGCGAAGGCAGGGGACATCGGCAGCACGGCTGCGGCCTATGCCCGCGCTGCCTTCGACACATGGGGCTTCGATGCCATAACTGTGAACCCTTTCGTCGGGGACGAGGCGGTGCTGCCCTTCGCCAAGTACGCGGAGAAAGGGGTTTACGTGCTCGCCCGCACGTCCAACCCAAATTCGAGCCGCTTCCAGAGCCACCATGAATTGTGGCGCAAGGTGATTGAGGCCGCTCAAGGCTGGAACGACAACGGCAACATCGGCCTGGTCGTGGGTGCCACCAATCCCACTGATCTGCGCCTGATGCGCCGCATGGCTCCGGACCTGCCTTTCCTGATCCCAGGCATCGGCGCTCAGGGCGGCGATCTTGCTGCGGCCGTTCAGTCCGGCGCCACCAGTAGCGGCATACCGGCCGCTATCACCTCTTCGCGTGCCATCATCTATGCCTCGAGTGGCGAGGACTTTGCCGAGGCGGCCCGCCAGGCCACGATCCGATTGCGGGACCAGATCCACGCTCTTCTGGAGGGCGAGTAGCTGTGGCTCGGGACTTGGCAGGCGTAATTGAAGCACTGCATGCCATCGGCGCCGTCCAGTTCGGAGAGTTCAGACTCAAGTCCGGCCTCGTGTCGCCCGTCTATGTGGACCTGCGCTTGCTGGCCTCCTACCCCGCCGTCCTGAGAGACGTGGCTCATCACATGGCTGAGGTGGCCGGCACCCTAGCTTTCGACCGCATCGCCGCGATTCCGCTGGGCGGCATGCCCATCGGCACCGCCCTCAGCCTGGAGATGGACCGCCCGATGATCTACCCGCGGCCAGAGGTAAAGGACCACGGTAGACGGCGGGCGGTGGAAGGCACTTATAACCCCGGGGAGACGGCTCTGGTCGTTGACGATCTCATTTCCACGGGCGGCAGCAAGATCGAAGCGATCGCGCCGCTGCTTGCGGAAGGGCTCCAGGTGCGGGACGTGTTGGTGGTCATTGACCGCGAGCAAGGCGGGAAAGAGGAACTCGCTCGCAATGGTCTCACCCTCCACGCGCTCGCCAGCCTCACCCAGGTGCTCGAGGCCCTTGCAAGCATGGGGCGCGTCAGCCAAGAACAAGCGGCGCAGGTGCGCCGTTATCTGCAGGGCAGTTAGTGCTCGACCCGGCACAGGTTGACCTCTCGACCAGCATCTGCGGGGTGCGCCTGCCCAACCCCACTATCCTGGCCTCTGGCATATTGGGCCTCAGCGCTGAGGTGCTCGGGCGCGTCGCCAGGGCGGGGGCAGGCGCTGTCGTAACGAAGTCCTGCAGCCTGAAGCCGCGCGTCGGTCACCCCAACCCTGTGGTCGTGGATTACGGGGCCGGGCTGATCAACGCCGTCGGCCTGTCGAACCCGGGCGTCGAGGCTATGGTCGAGGAGATCAGGCGGGCGCGCCAGTTGCTGCGCCCTCTCGGTGTGCCAATCATCGCCAGCATCTTCGCCAACTCTGTCTATGACTTCGGGATCACCGCTCGTTACATCTCCGAAGCTGAGCCGGACCTCATCGAGGCTAACATCTCCTGCCCCAACGTCGAGGAGGAGTTCGGCCAGATCTTCTCCTCCACGCCCTACGTCGCCGCCCAAGTGACACGGCGGGTCAAGAGCGCCACCAAGATACCGGTCATCGTCAAACTATCGCCCAACGTTACCAGCATTGCCGAGGTCGCTAAAGCCGTGGTCGCTGCCGGTGCCGACGCCATCAGTGCTATCAACACCGTCGGACCCGGCATGCTGGTGGATATCGAGACGGGCAGCATGGTGCTGAGCAACCGGGTCGGCGGCCTGAGTGGCCCGGCTGTGCGGCCGTTGGCGATCCGCTGCGTCTACGACATCTGCCGCGCCGTCAGTGTGCCGGTGATCGGCCTCGGCGGCATCAGCGACAGTCGCGATGCGATCGAGATGCTCACAGTCGGTGCAGACGCAGTGGCGATCGGCAGCGCCATCCACTGCCGCGGTGTAGAAGTGTTCGGCGAGATCGTGGCCGGCTTGCGCCAATTCATGGCCGAACACGGTTGGAGCAGTCTGGATCAACTCCGCGGCCGGGCTCTGCCACCAGCAGCGGCCGCCGCAAGACGGAGCGCAGCGCACTCGTGATACCATGCATGTCACACGTCGTCAGTGTCACCGAGGAAAGCCGCAGCGTCCGCACCCTCGTCCTGGATACGGCCATCGAGGCCGAGCCAGGGCAGTTCCTCATGGTGTGGCTGCCGGGTGTCGGCGAGCGCCCCATCAGCATCATGGACCCTGACCCGCTCTCGCTCACCGTCGCCAGGGTCGGCCCTTTCAGTGCCGCCCTTCACGAGCGCAAGCCAGGCGACCTGGTCGGTTGGCGGGGCCCGTTTGGCCACCCCTTCAGCCTGAAGCCAGGACGGCTCCTGTTCATCGCCGGTGGCTATGGCTCGGCTCCGCTGCACTTCCTGGCCAAGCGCGCTGCTCAGGCGGCCTGTCCTTCTTGCCTGGCGATCGGAGCGCGCACCGCCGAGGACCTGATCCTCGTGCCCCGTTTCGAGAGCCTGCACTGCTCAATTGTGTTGGCGACGGACCGAGGCGACGCCGGCTACCACGGTTACGTCACGCAGGCCATCGAAGAGCATATCACTGAATTCGACATGGTGTACGCCTGCGGGCCGGAAGCCATGCTCTATGCCGTCGCTCAACTGTGCTGGCGGCATGGCGTCCCGGGCGAGGTGAGCCTGGAGCGCTACATGAAGTGCGGCTTCGGCATCTGCGGCCAGTGCGCTATGGACGACAAACTCGTCTGCAGGGATGGGCCCGTGTTCGACGTTGAGCAGTTGCGTGGCAGCCATGACTTCGGCCATTTCACCCGCAACGCGACTGGCCGGCGAGTGCCGCTGTGAGAGTGGTGTGAACGAGCGGCAACGTCTCATCCGCGGCGCCCAGGTCGTCACCCCCCACGGCGTGAGCGAGAACGACATCCTCATACAGGGCGAATGGATCGTCGCCGTATCTCCCGGCCTGAGCAGCAGCGGCGCCGAAGTGCTGGATGCAGAAGGGCTCTACGCTCTTCCTGGGATCGTGGACGCACACGTCCACTTCCGCGACCCGGGCGCCACTCACAAGGAGGATTTCACCACCGGTAGCCAGGCGGCCCTCGCCGGCGGTGTCACCACCGTACTGGACATGCCAAACACGCCCGTTCCCACCGTCTCTGCCGAGACCTTTGAGCAGAAGGTGGCCATTGCAGCGCCGAAGTCATGTTGCGATTTTGGCTTGCTGATCGGCGCCACCGCGGGCAATGCCAGCCAGGCGGCAGCAGTGGGCGGCGCGGCCGGTTTGAAGCTCTACATGGGATCCTCCACTGGCAGCCTGCTGTTGGCCGATCTGAGAAGCCAGCAGTTGCACTTTGCCGCCTATCCACCGGACCGGCCTCTTGCCATTCACGGCGAGGATGAAGAGGCGGTGCGCCTGTTCAGCCAAGGCGAGCGACGGCCGCCGATTTGCGCCGAGTTGGCGGTGACCCGCGCCATCGCCCTGGCGCGCCGCAATCGGCGCCACCTGCATGTCTGCCACGTCTCGACGCGCGCCGAACTCGATGCCATCGCTCTGGCTCGTTCGCAGGGCGTCCGGGTGACGTGCGAGGTGGCGCCGCATCACCTGTTCCTCAGCCAGGATGACGAGGCCGGTTTGGGCGCGCTCGCCATCATGAACCCGCCCCTGCGCTCCCCCGACGAGGTCGAGGGGCTATGGCAGAGACTGGACCAGTTTGACATGGTGGCCAGTGATCACGCCCCTCACACACTGGCAGAGAAGCGAAGCGCCACCCCACCCGCCGGCGTTCCCGGGGTGGAGACGAGCCTGCCGTTACTCTTCGACGCCGCCCTTCAGGGGCGACTGGGCTTGCCGCGGCTGGCCGCTCTGACGGCAGCCAATCCCGCCGCCATCTACCACTTGCCACACAAGGGCCAGATCGCCGCCGGCTTCCATGCGGACATCGTGCTGCTGGACCCACAGGGGCAGACGGTGCTGGGCGAGAGGTTATTCACCAAGTGCGGCTGGACGCCCTATGCTGGACGGCGCCTGCGCGGCCATATCGTGCGGGTGTTGCTGCGCGGCAGCGATGCCTTCGTAGACGGTGAGGTCGTGGCCCAGCCAGGGTCCGGCCGTTTCGTGTCGCCCCGCTAGACGATGCCCTCACTGGATTTCGCCCTTCTGGCGGTGGCCGCCGTAGCTGTCGCCTCTTTCACCCAGGGCGTCACTGGCTTCGGCTTTGGCATGGTGGCGATGGCGATCCTGCCTTATGTCGAGCCAGCGCGCCAGGCATCGGTGTTGTCAGGCATCCTCAGCCTTGCCAATAACCTGCTCGTGCTAGGCAGCGTGCACCGGTCCTTCTCCTGGCGTGACCTTGCACCGGCCCTGGTGGGGGCCCTTGCCGGTGTGCCTGTCGGCGTTTACATCCTCGCCAGCCTCAACGAGGCCTCGATCCGGCGCCTGATCGGCCTGGCAGTCCTGCTCGCCTGCCTGCAGATCGCATTTTCGCGCCGTAGCCAGCCGCGCCACCTGGCCTGGCCATGGGCTCTCGCTGCCGGCTTCGCGGGCGGGATACTGGGCGGGGCATTTGGCATCGGTGGCCCGCCCGTTGTCGCCTATTCCTCGCTTCAGGATTGGCAGCCCGAGCGTTGTAAGGCATTCCTCTGCTCTTTCTTCATCGCCTCGAACACCTACCGGATGGTCCTCGTCGGCGCTGCCGGCCTGCTCACCAGGGTTGTGGCGACCCAGGCCGTGATGTCGTTGCCGGCATTGCTGGCGGGGACCTATCTGGGCATAGCGGCTTTCGGTCGCATTCCCGCCCGCCTGTTTCGCCAGGTCATGCTCGGCACACTGGCGCTCCTGGCCCTGAGCCTGCTGTTCTTCTGAGCCAGGGGCACCACCACTACCCAGACCTTGACTCGATGCGATACTATCAAGGTTGGGCAGCGCAAGATGGAGGTTGGGAACATGGCAACATTCAGTCGAAGCAGTATCTGGGACTTGTTCAGCTTGAGCGGCCGCACCGCGTGCGTCACCGGCGCCGGGCAGGGGCTGGGCGAGGGCATGGCGATCGCGCTGGCTGAGGCCGGGGCCAACGTCGTTCTGGCCGACCTCAACGCCGAGACTGCCGAGGCGGTCGCTGAGCGCGTCCGCGCCCTTGGGCGGCAGGCACTTGTCGTGCCGACTAACGTCGCTGATCCGGCACAGGTGCAACGCCTGGCCGCCGCGGCGACCGAGCGCTTTGGCCAGGTAGACATCCTCGTGAACAACGCTGGCATCAGCCGTCGCACGCCGTCGGAGGAAATGTCCCTGCAGGATTGGCAAGCTGTGATTGATGTGAACCTCACCGGCGTAATGCTCTGCTGCCAGGCCTTCGTCAAGCCGATGCTGCAGCGAGGCTACGGCAAGATCATCAACACTGCTTCCATGTCAGCCTTCATCGTGAATCGGGATGTGCCTCAGGCACCGTACTATGCCTCGAAAGCCGGCGTCGTCATGTTGACCAAGGCTCTGGCGGCCGAGTGGGCGCCGCGGCACGTCAACGTCAATGCTATCGCGCCGGGCTACATGCGCACCCCGCTCAACGCTGGCTTCCTGGCCGACCCAGCCCGCGCCGCAGAGTGGACCAATGCCACGCCTATGGGCCGCATCGGTGAGCCGCGCGACCTTGCCGGCGCCGTCGTCTACCTGGCGTCGGCGGCCTCGGACTTCATGACCGGGCAGACGCTTGTGGTGGACGGCGGGTTCACCCTGTGGTAGCACCGCCAGTGGCAGGGGAGTCCGGCGCCCGCTCCAGCGCTCGGGCGCCGCAACACAGCAGTTGATTGCCGATGGCCCAGCGCTGTGCTAGCATGCCCGCGATTGCCGGTGAGTTCCGCTTTCGCCTTCCCTCGAGAGCCGGGCTAAGTGGAGGGGTGCCTCTTGCCTCTAAACGATTACCTGCTCATCGTCCGCCGCCATGGTTGGGTTATCGTCCTCACGGCCGTGGTCGGTGCCATCGCTGCTCTGCTATTCAGCCTGGTGCAGCGCCCGGTCTACCAGTCCACCATCCGGCTCAACGTCATCGGCATGCGGCCCGACCTGGGCCTTTCGCAGACGCTCAAGGGATTGCTCCGCAACTATGCCGGGCAAATCAAGTCCTACGACACCGCCACTCTTGCCCTGCGCGACATGAAAGAGCCCCTGGACCTCACGCCCGATGGCTTGCTCGCCAAGATCAATGTCCAGGCCGTCGAGGCCGATCTGCAACTGGTGATCGAGGCCGAGGACCACGATCCTCATATCGCTCAGATGATCGCTGATCAGATGGCCAGCACCTTCGTCTGGAGCATCAAGCAGTTCAACGAATCACTGGACGTGCGGGACCGGGTGAACGTCTTCACCTCCGGCCCGGCCAGCCCTGCTGTGAAAGTGCGCCCGCAGAAGAAGCTCAATACCGCCGCCGGCGGCATCCTGGGAGCCGTGCTCGGCCTCCTCATCGTGATGTTCCTGGAATGGCAGGACAGCCACTTCGTCCGTCGCGAGTCCGACATCGCGAGGGACGCCGGTGTGCCGCTCCTCGGTTCGGTTCAGATCGTTGGCCATGACCCGCCTGAACCGGGGGGCCGCGCCTGGGGTGGGCAGGCCGTGCCCTGGGTGATCCCCCTCGCTGGCGGCGTAGCGCTGGGTGCCTTGCTTGCCAGCGCCATCTATCTGTGGCTATGAGAGGATTCTGATGCCAAATCGAGGCACAGTGCCACCGTCGCCGCTGGTCATGCTCACCGAGCCCACCTCGGCCCGGGCCGAGGCCTTTCGCGTCCTGCGCGCCCGGTTGGACCAGGCGGGGGCGGGACCTTTGCACACGCTATTGATCACTTCGCCCACAACCAGGGAGAGGCGGCACCTGCTAGCAGCGAACCTGGCAGTGGCGTGGGCTGAAAGCGGCAGCAGTGTCGTGGCCGTAGATGCTGACCTGCACCAGCCACAACTGCACCAGCTTTTCTCGCTGGAGGCAGCACCAGGGCTCTTGCAGAGCGTCTCTGCCGGCAGCGATGTGGGCCAGGCTTTGCAGCCCGGGCCGCTTCCTGGTTTGTCGGTGCTGACCGCCGGTGGGGTCGAACCGGTTCCTGCTCGCGTGCTTGGTGGCAAAGAGTTCGACGAGATCCTGGCCAACCTCTGCGCCCGTGCCGAGCGAGTGATCCTGGTGGCGCCGCCGGCCCTGCCTGTGGCTGACGCCAGCATTCTCGCAAGCAGGCTCGATGGTGTGGTGCTGCTGTGCAGCGCCTATCGCACCTCGCGAGCGTCCTTGCGAGAGGCCAAAGCGAGGATGGAAGGTGTGAACGCACGCATCCTGGGAGCGGTACTGGACAACGCCCCGGCGATGCGCGCCTACTGAGGCATTCAGCTCCGGCTCAAGATTGGCGCCTGGGGCCTGAGGAGGCACTTTGAAAGCTCTCATCTTGAGTGGTGGCCGGGGCACCCGGCTGCGGCCGATCACTTATACAAGCGCCAAGCAACTCGTGCCGGTTGGCAACCGCCCGGTGCTCTTCCGCGTCATAGATGCTATCGTGGGTGCCGGCATCAGCGAGATCGGCATCATCGTCGGCGATACGGCAGCGGAGGTGCAGGCAGCAGTTGGCGACGGTTCACGCTGGGGAGCGAGCGTAACCTTCATCCCTCAGGAGGCACCCCTGGGCCTGGCGCATGCCGTCAAGATCGCCCAGCCCTTCATGGGCGAGGAACGGTTCGTGATGTTCCTGGGCGATAACGTCATCCAGGGCGGCATCAGCCCTCTGATCCGCCAGTTCGCCAGCAGCGAGTGGAACGCTCAGGTGGTGCTGAAGCGCGTTCCCGACGCCCGCCAATTCGGTGTGGCGGAGTTGCGCGACGGCCGCATCGTCCGCCTGATCGAGAAGCCTCAGAACCCGCCCAGTGACCTGGCCCTGGTCGGCATCTACATGTTTGACCACCATATCTTCGAGGCTGTAAACGAGATCAAGCCCTCAAAGCGCGGCGAACTGGAGATCACCGATGCCATCCAGCGCCTCATAGACACGGGCTACACCGTGTACCCGCACATACACGAGGGCTGGTGGATCGACACCGGCAAAATGGTAGATCTGCTCGACGCCAACCGGCTAGTGCTTGACGAGCTCGAGCCTTATGTCAAGGGCACCGTCAGTGGCGACTCGCGCTTGATCGGCAAGGTCACCATCGAGGCCGGCGCCGTCGTTAAGGATAGCACCATCCGTGGCCCAGCAATTATCGGTGAGGAAACGGAGATAACGGACTCGTACATCGGCCCCTTCACCAGCATCTATCATCACTGCCAGGTGGTCCGCAGCGAGATCGAGCACAGCATCGTCATGGAGAACTCCGTGATCCGGGACGTGGACCAGCGAATCGAGAACAGCGTGATCGGCCGCAATGTTCAGATCGAACGTGGTGCTGAGAAGCCGCGCGCCTACCAGCTGACGCTGGGGGATAACAGCCGGGTCGGGCTCGTGGCCAAGTGACCACCGACATGATACGCGTCTATCGAGTGCAGGTCGATCTCAAGCCGGAACATGAGGACTGGCGGGGCAGGGCCTTGTTGCCCGATGTAGCCGCACTCGGGATCGAAGGGCTCGAAGCGGCCAGGGTTGCCAACTTATACTTCGTCGCCGGCAAGAACCTGGCCCGCGAACAGGTGCAACGACTTGCCGATGAACTCCTGGTTGACCCGGTCATGAACACCTGCGGCATCACTGAACTGGGCACGAGCCAGCCGCCTGCCGCCGATCCAGCTGCAGGCAGCTGGATCGTCGAAGTCTGCCTGCTCCCGGGCGTCACCGACTCAGAAGCGGAGAGCCTGCTCGCGGCGGCGCACCGCATAGGCATCGCCGGCCTGAATGCCGCTGCTTCCGCTCACTCTTATCTCCTCACCGGCAGCCTGAGCGAAGCTGCTGTCCGCACGATAGCCGAGCGGCTCCTCTCCAACCCGGTGATCCAGCGCTATGCCCTCGGGCGGATTGTGCCCGACCTCGGCACTGCCACCCGTGGCGCCGGCGACCGCGTGGCTACCGTGCCCCTTAGCGGGCTTGGAGACGCGGAGTTGTTGCGCCTCAGCCGCCAGCGCGTGCTCTTCCTCAACCTGAGTGAGATGCGCGCCATCCAGGCCTACTTCGCAGGCCAACACCGAGAACCCACGGACGTGGAACTGGAGACACTTGCCCAGACCTGGTCCGAGCATTGCGGCCACAAGACATTCAAGGCCAGCATCGAGTACACGGAGAGGACAGAAGAAGGCACGAGCGGGCAGCAGGTTGACGGCATCCTGCGCACGTTTCTGGCGAGGGCCACACAACAGCTGGCCAAACCTTGGGTCCGATCCGCTTTCGTGGACAACGCCGGCATCATTGACTTCGATTCCGAAAATGAGGTCTCTTTCAAAGTAGAGACGCACAATCACCCGTCGGCGCTCGAACCCTTCGGCGGGGCGAACACAGGCGTGGGTGGCGTTGTGCGGGACATCATCGGCGTCTCCGCCAGGCCCATTGCCAATACGGACGTCCTCTGCTTCGGCCACCAGGACACGCCTTTCGAAGCGCTGCCAGAGTCCATACTGCACCCGCGGCGCATCTTCCGCGGCGTTGTGGCCGGAATCGAGGACTATGGCAACAAGATGGGCATCCCCACAGTCAATGGCGCCATCTTGTTCGACGATGGCTACCTTGCCAACCCGCTCGTGTATTGCGGCTGCGTCGGCATCGCGCCGAAGGGTGCCCATCCGCGAGGTGCTCGCCCGGGCGATGCCGTGGTCATGCTCGGCGGGCGGATCGGACGCGACGGCCTGCATGGGGCGACTTTCTCCTCCGCGGAGCTAGCGCACGATACAGGCGCCACCGTCGGCTCAGTCGTCCAGATCGGCAACCCGATCACCGAGAAGAAAGTGCTCGAGGTCATCATGCAGGCTCGCGACCGCCGCCTGTACACCGCCATCACCGATTGCGGCGCCGGCGGCCTGTCCTCCGCCGTCGGTGAAATGGGGGAAGCGACAGGCGTGTCCGTTGACCTCGCGAACGCGCCCCTCAAGTACCCCGGGCTAGACCCGTGGGAGATTTGGGAGTCCGAGGCGCAGGAGCGAATGGTCCTCGCTGTTGCGCCGGAGAATTTGCAGGCTTTGCGGGCTATCTGTGACCAACTGGACGTTGAGATGACTGTCATCGGCCAGTTCACGGACGACAAGCGTCTGCGCGTCTATTACTCTGGCAGGCTGGCAGCCGACCTCGACATGGATTTCCTCCACAACGGCAACCCGCGCCGCCACATGGTCGCCGAGTGGGTCAAGCCGCCCATCCGGCACGATCCACCACCGCCGCCCGCTGACCTGAATGCAGTCCTTTTCTCGCTCCTGCGCAGCCCGAATATTGCCAGCAAGGAAGCGGTCATTCATCTCTACGACCACGAAGTGCAGGCGGCTACGGTCGTCAAGCCCCTCACAGGGCCACAGCGCGACGGCCCTGGGGATGCCGCCGTGCTGCGCTCAACATACGCCCGCGACCAGCGTCGGGCCATTGCCCTGGGCTGCGGCATCAACCCTCGCTACGCCGCGGTGGACCCATACCGCATGGCCATCGCGGCCATTGACGAAGCGATTCGCAATGTGACATCGGTCGGGGCCGATCCGGAGCAGACGGCTCTGCTGGACAATTTCTGCTGGGGTAACCCTGACCTGCCCGACCGCCTGGGCTCACTGGTGCGGGCAGCCAAGGGCTGCTACGACGGTGCTCTCGCCTTTGGCGCCCCCTTCATCTCCGGCAAGGATAGCCTCAACAACGAATATAGCGACGGCGTCACCGGCCGGCGCATCTCAATCCCGCCGACCCTGCTAATCTCTTCCATCGCCATTGTGCCGGACATTGCCCATGCTGTGACCATGGATCTGAAAGAGGCGGGCGACATCGTTTTCATCCTGGGCCAGACACGCAATGAGTTCGGAGGCTCGCATTACGGCCTGATACTGGGAGAGGAATGGGGCGAGGCCCCCGCCCCAGCGCCGCAAGGACCGGAACTGGCCAGGCGCCTCCACGCCGCCATCCGCGCCGGCCTGGTGCGCGCCTGCCACGACTGTAGCGAGGGTGGCCTTGCCGTTGCCGCCGCCGAGATGTGCATCGCCGGCAGGCTGGGCCTACAATTGGATATTGGCCGGGCCCCGCTGGACAGTGACGTCACTCGCACCGATCTTGCCCTCTTCGCCGAGAGCAACTCGCGTTACATTGTAGAGGTAACGCCTGCGAACGCGGATGCGTTCGATGCCATGCTTACAGGCTTGCCGCATGCCCGTGCCGGAAACGTTGTGGCAGAGCCTTACTTGAGAATCCTGGGGCTACAAGGCGAAGAGGCTGTCCGAGCCCCCATCAGTGAGCTTGTCTATGCCTGGACAGACCAGTCCTACGCCAGACCGAAGCTTCTTGCCCCTGGACCAGGCTGAGGTCGAACGGATTGTCCGTCTGGCCCTGGCCGAGGATATCGGCCCGGGCGACTACACCAGCCTGTGGACGTTGCCGCCCAGCCTGCATGCGCGCGCCGTCTTCCTCGCGAAGCAACCAGGCGTCATCGCCGGGCTGCAGGTCGCTGAGACGGTCTTCCACCTGGTGGATCCCGAATGCCGCGTCGCCTTCGACGTGAGCGATGGCGATGCTGTGGAGAAGGGCCAGGTCTTTGGTCAGGTCAGTGGCCCGGCAAGGGCGTTGTTGTCGGGGGAGCGCACGGCGCTCAACTTCCTGCAAAGGCTCTCCGGCATCGCTACAGCGACACGGCGCTACGTCGCCGCGGTGGCCGGCACCCGCGCCGTGATACTTGACACACGCAAGACCGTCCCCGGGTTGAGGCTGCTGGACAAATGGGCTGTACGCGCCGGCGGCGGTCAGAACCACCGCACCGGCCTGTACGACATGATCCTGATCAAGGACAATCATATCGCTGCTGCCGGAGGCATTACCGCCGCCGTCCAGGCTGTGCGGGAGCGCAATAACCTCGGCTTGGCCATAGAGGTCGAGGTGCGCAACCTTGACGAATTGCGGGAGGCGCTTGCCTTGTCTCTCGACCGCATTCTGCTGGACAATATGGATCTTGAGCAGATGCGCCAGGCTGTCGCGATAGCTGCGGGTCGTACACCGCTCGAGGCTTCGGGCGGCGTGCGGCTCGATACGGTGGCGGCCATTGCCGCCACAGGTGTTGATTTCATTTCCGTCGGCGCGCTGACGCACTCCGTGCAAGCTCTGGACATCAGCCTGGACGTGGAATGAGCCGCCTTCGGCTTGCCGCTTGAGGCAAGGCCTGCTCGCGCTCCCAATCCGGAGAATGCCGGTCAGGCGCAGCGCAAAGGATCAGGAAAGCATGGCTCAACTGGATGCTCGCCCGCTTCCGCGGGCCAAAGACTACGAGGACCTGCCCGAGCAAGAGGTGCGCGAACGCGCCTGGCGCGCCCGGCACGCCTTGGGCGCGAACGCTGTCATCTTGACACACCACTATCAGGCCGATGAGATAGTGGAATTCGGGGATTACCGGGGCGACTCGCTGGAACTGTCGCGCATCGCCGCCGCTCAGCGTCAGGCTCATTACATCGTGTTCTGCGGTGTGGACTTCATGGCCGAAAGCGCCGCCATCCTCGCTGGGCCGGAGCAGATAGTGGTTATGCCGGCGGGCGAGGCTCCTTGCCCCATGGCCGCTATGGCGACGGCGCCCGATTTCGCCACGGCCTGGGCGCACCTTGAGGCGCTCTGGGGCAGCAACTCCGTGACCCCTGTCGTCTACCAGAACACCGGCGCCGCCGTGAAAGCTTTCTGCGGCGCGCACGGGGGAGCCGTGTGCACCTCAGCAAACGCCGGCCCCGTGTTGGCCTGGGGCCTGGCGCAGAGAGGCCGGGTTCTGTTCTTACCGGACCGCTATCTGTCAGTCAATTCCGCCCACGCCCTGGGCATCCCCGATGAGCAAATCGGCCTGTGGCTGCACCGGCAGGGTGTACTGCAGGCGCCTGGCGGCCCATCTGGCCTCAAGCTGGTGGCCTGGGACGGGTTCTGCCACGTGCACAAGGCCTTCACCGTCTCAGACGTCGAGCAGGCGCGGCGGGAGCATCCAGGGATCCGCATCATCGTCCACCCGGAATGCACGCCCGAGGTGGTCCAGGCTGCTGACCAGGCCGGCTCCACCTCGTTCATCGTCCGCCAAGTGGAACAGGCCCCTGCTGGCACTGAGTTCGGCATCGGTACCGAGGCGCACCTGGTCGAACGCCTTGCCAAAGAGAACCCGGACAAACTGGTAGTTCCCTTACGGCGCAATGTGTGCGGCACCATGGCCCGCACCGACATCTACAACCTCTGTTACGTGCTTGAGCACCTTGCCGCAGGGCAGCCCGTGAGCGTGATCACCGTCGAGCCAGGCGTGGCCGAGCAGGCCCGGCTGGCTCTGCAACGCATGCTGGACATCAAATGAGCGCCGAACAAGAACCCATTATCACCGACGTACTGATTATCGGGAGCGGCATCTCTGGCGGCAGCGCCGCGCTTCACCTTGCCGAACGCGACGACATCAAGGTCACGATAGTGACAGCCGCCCAGAATCCGCGCGAAGCCAACACTTTCTATGCCCAAGGGGGCATCATCAGCCGCGGCCCAGCTGACTCGCCGCAGTTGCTGGCGGAGGACCTCTATCGTGCCGGGGCAGGGATCAACAACCCGGAAGCGGTCGAACTCCTCGTGCACGAAGGCCCCCGTCTTGTTGATACCTTTCTCCGTGGCACCCTGGGCGTGCAGTTCAACACCGGGCCAGTGGGCTCGCTGGAGTACGTGAGAGAGGCAGCACATTCGACCGAAAGGATTCTGCACGTCGAGGATTCCACCGGCCGCGCGATCGAGGAGAAGCTCGTTGATGCGCTCAACTCACGCCCCAACATTTCGCTGCTGCCGGAACACACCACGGTTGACCTGCTCACGCTCTCGCATCACTCCCGCAATCCTCTTGACGCCTACAAGCCCCTCACCTGTGTCGGCGCCTACGTCTTCGACCAGCGCAGCGAGAAGGTGATCACCGTATTGGCGAAGAAGACTATCCTGGCCACGGGCGGGGTCGGTCAGATCTACCTCCACACCACCAACCCCCCGATTGCCCGAGGGGACGGCGTGGCCATGGCTGCACGTGCCGGAGCGCGCATCTTGCACGCCGAGTTCGTCCAGTTCCACCCCACCGCCTTCTATGCCCAGGGCAAAGCCCAATTCCTCGTCTCGGAGACCGTCCGTGGCGCAGGAGCCAGGCTCCTCAACGAGCGTGGCGAGGCTTTCATGGAGCGCTATGCCCCGGAGTGGAAAGACCTGGCCCCGAGGGACATCGTAGCGCGCAGCATTCACCATGAGATGCTAGCCACTGGCGCCACCAACGTCTACCTCGACCTGCGCTCCGCTCTCTCCGCTGACGAGATCAAGGCCCGCTTCCCCTACATCTACGAAAACGCTCTTCGCTTCGGAGTTGACATCACCCGGGACCTCATCCCGGTCGTGCCAGCGGCGCACTACTTCGTAGGTGGCGTCTGGGTAGATAGTTGGGGCCGCAGCAGCATCAGGAACCTTTATGCGGCGGGGGAGGTTGCCTGCACAGGGGTGCATGGCGCCAACCGGCTGGGCAGCGCCTCATTGCTCGAGGGCCTGGTCTGGGGTCACCGCGCCGCCGAGGACGCGATGCGCACGCTTGACGATGGGCTCGCGGTCAACCCGGCCGATATCCCGGCCTGGGAGAGCAGCGGCCTTGTGGAACGAGCGGACCCGGCCCTGATCCTCCAGGATCAGATCATGATCAAGTACATCATGTGGAACTACGTTGGCCTGGTCCGCAGCCAGAGCCGACTAGAGCGCGCCATGCATGACCTTGGTCAACTGCGCTCCGAGATCGGCGCCTTCTATCGCCGTACCCGTCTGACCGATGGCCTCATCGGCCTGCGCAACGCAGTGGAGACGGCCTTGCTGGTGGCCAACGCCGCCTGGGAGAACAAGCGCAGCATCGGAGCTCATTTCCGTGAGGACTAGCGCCTGCGGGCGTTCAGGCGGGAGGGCATAGCCCGTGAAGCCCAAAGTGCTCATATTGACGGCCTCTGGTACGAACCGCGATCGCGACGCCGCCGTCGCCTGCGATCTAGCCGGCGGGCAGCCAGAGGTCGTGCACATCAACCAACTGCGCTCAGGCGAACGACGCCTTGCCGAGTATCAGATGCTGCTCATCCCAGGAGGTTTCTCTTACGGGGACGATCTGGGCGCCGGGCGCATCCTGGCCACCGACCTCCTCTATTCGCTCGGCGACGAGCTGCGCCGCTTCGATGAGGCAGGCAAGCCAGTGCTGGGCATCTGCAACGGCTTCCAGGCCCTGGTGAAGGCTGGCTTCCTCCCTGGGCCTGCCCCGAAGCAGTTGGCCACGCTGACAACCAACTCCTCGAACCGCTTCGAGTGCCGCTGGGTGACGCTGCGGCCGAACCGGCAGAGCCGTTGCGTCTTCACCCAGGGCCTGGATGACCTTATTGAATGTCCGGTCGCTCATGGCGAGGGCCGCTTCGTCCCGCTCAGCCAGGACGTGCTCGATGACCTCCAGGCCAATGGCCAGGTGGCGATAACCTACGTGGCAGAAGATGGCGGCCCGGCCGCTTACCCGGCCAATCCTAACGGTTCCGTCGCTGACATAGCCGGTATCTGCAACCAACGGGGCAACATCTTCGGCCTGATGCCTCATCCCGAGGATCACGTGTATCCCGAGCAACACCCACTTTGGGCGCGCGGCCAGGCCAGACGCAGCGGCCTGCCGCTATTCGTCAATGGTATCCGCTACGCGGCGCTGCTGTAGGTGAGCCGGACATGAGCCAGCAGTTCACGCACGACCAATACCTCTCTCCCTTCGCCTGGCGCTACGGCAGCCCTGAGATGCGTGCCATATGGTCCGAGCGCAATAAGCGGCTGTTGTGGCGGCGGATATGGGTCGCTCTAGCCGCGGCGCAAGCTACGGTGGGGCTCGTCAGCCAGGAAGAACTGGCCGACTTGCGCCAGCATCAGGCCGAGATAGATATGGCCCGTGCCGCCGAGATCGAGCGCGAGATCCGGCACGACCTCATGGCCGAGGTGCGGACCTATGCCGAACAATGCCCCGTGGGTGGCGGCAAGGTTCATCTCGGTGCCACCAGCATGGACATCGAGGACAACGCAGACGCGTTGCGTCTCCGCCAGGCTCTGCTGCTGCTGCGCCAACACCTGGCCGGCTGCCTGGACAGCCTCTGCCGCCAGATCGAGCGCTACGCCGACATGCCCTGCATGGGCTTCACGCACATTCAGCCAGCCGAGCCGACCACGGTCGGCTATCGCTTGGCCCAATACGCGCAGGACCTGGCGGAGGACCTGAAGCAGGCGGACCAGGCACTGGCCAACATTCGCGGCAAGGGATTCAAGGGCGCTGTCGGCACATCGGCCTCCTATGCCCGGCTGCTCCAAGGGACGGGGCTCACGCCGGCCGAGTTCGAGACACGCGTGATGGCTGAACTGGATCTGCCCGCTTTCACGGTGGCCACTCAGACCTACCCACGCAAGCAGGATTGGCAAGTGCTCAACGTTCTCGCCGGCATTTGCGCCTCGGCTCACAAACTGGCGCTGGACCTGCGCCTGTTACAGTCCCCGCCCATAGGCGAGTGGAGCGAGCCGTTCGGAAAACGCCAGGTAGGCTCCTCAGCCATGCCCTTCAAGCGCAACCCGATCGCAGCGGAGAACATTTGCTCGCTTGCCCGTTACGTCGCTTCCCTGCCACCGGTGCTCTGGCAGGATGCGGCTCTATCGGCTTTGGAGCGCACGCTGGATGACTCGGGCAATCGCCGCGCTGCCCTGCCGGATGCCTTCCTCGCCAGCGAAGAGGTGCTCATCCAGCTGCAGAGGCTGGTGGATGGTCTGGTCGTAAACGAAACGGCAGTGCAACGCAACATGGCAGCCTACGGACCATTCGCCGCCAGTGAGGTCGTGCTCCTCGAGGCGGTCAAGGCTGGCGCCGATCGCCAGCAGATGCATGAGGTGCTGCGCGAGCAGGCGATGGCAGCCTGGGCTGCCGTGCAGGAAGGCAAGCCCAACCCATTGCTCTCCTTGTTGCAGGCCGACGAGCGTCTCACACGCTACCTCAGCCCAACTCAGGTGGCGAGGTTGCTTGATGCGCATTCACACGTGGGGGATGCCCCCGAGCGTGCCCGCCGGCTGGCCGCTAGTGTGCGCTATTACCTAGAACACTCAGGAGAGCAGACATGAACAGCCTACGACGCCTGACCCTGGATGAGCAGCAGATTCTGGCAGCAAGAGCCAGCGCCCTGGCTGAAACGCACTTCCCTTCCCTCGGGCCTGCAATCCGCGGCAAAGTGCGGGATTCGTACGTCATTGGCGACAAACGCATCCTGATCACGACGGACCGCCTGTCGGCCTTCGATCGTGTCATTGGGCTGGTGCCGTATAAAGGGCAGGTTCTCAACCAGCTGAGCCAGTTCTGGTTCGAGGCGATTGCCGACATTCTCCCCAGCCACATGTTGGCTGTGCCGGACCCCAATGTCATGGTGGCACGCGAAAGCGAGCCCTACCCCATCGAGGTGATCGTGCGAGGCTACATCACCGGCGTCACCACCACTTCGCTCTGGTACAACTACGAGCGCGGGGAGCGCCGCATGTACGGCCTGGTGTTGCCCGACGGCCTGCGCAAGAATCAGGCCCTGCCCGAGCCGGTGATCACACCCACCACCCGCGCCACCGGCCCAGGTGGGCATGATGAGCGCATCACGCCGGATGAGATCGTCCAGCGTGGCATCGTCAGCGAGCCAGAGTGGCGTGAGATCGCGGCCAAAGCCCTGGCCGTTTTCGCCCGCGGCCAGCAGATCGCCGCTCGCGCCGGCCTCATTCTGGTGGACACCAAATACGAATTCGGGCGGATTGATGGCGCATTGGCGATAATAGACGAAGTGCACACGCCGGATTCCTCGCGCTTCTGGCGGGCCGATACCTACCATCAGCGCCTGGAAGCAGGGGAAGAGCCCGACAACTTCGACAAGGAGTTCGTCCGCCTCTGGTATACGGCGCAGGGCTACCGCGGTGAAGGGGAACCGCCGGCAATGCCCGACGACCTGGTCGTGCAAGCGGCGCAGCGCTACGTCACCGTGTACGAGATGCTGAGCGGCCGGCCCTTTGAACCGGCCCCCTACCCGGCGCAGCCCCGCATCGAAGCGGCCCTCCGCCGCATTGGCCTTCTGCACTAGGAGCGTCGCATGCCCGCGAAAGTCGTGATCATCATGGGGTCAGCGTCTGACCGTGCCCACGCCGAGAATATCGCCGCCAAGCTGTCAGGTTGGGGTGTGACGGTGGAGATGCGCGTCGCCTCTGCGCACAAGAGCGCCCGCCATCTGCTGGACATGCTGGTTGAATACGAGGCTCAGCCTGGGCCGCGGGTCTACATCGCTATCGCCGGCCGCTCCAACGCCCTTGCCGGCCTGGTAGACGCCAACGTCTCCGCGCCAGTGATCACCTGCCCGCCGTATTCCGACAGCTTCGCCGGAGCGGACATCTATTCGTCCCTGCGCATGCCCGGAGGTATCGCGCCCATGCTCGTCCTGGAGCCCGAGAACGCGGCCCTCGCCGCCGCCAAGATCCTGGGGCTTGGCGACGCGTCTCTCCGGCAGGCCATATCCGAGTACCAGCAAGCCAACGAGCGGCGGATACGCGAGGATGACCGGAAGCTACAGAGTAGCTAGTCTTTCAGCGTTAGCCCAAAGAGGTAATCCGTATGATCGAAGACAGGCCTCGTGAGCATTGCGGCGTGTTCGGCGTCTACCTTCCCGGCGCCGAAGTCGCGCGCACTGTGTTCTTTGGCCTCTACGCCCTGCAGCACCGCGGCCAGGAAAGCGCCGGCATCGCCGTGTCCGACGGCCGCAGTATCCGCATGCACAAGGCGATGGGCCTGGTCTCCCAGGTTTTCACCGAGGAGAACCTGGGCCCTCTACAAGGCTACATCGGCATCGGCCACAACCGCTACAGTACCACCGGGTCGTCCCGGCTGATCAACGCCCAGCCATTCCTGCTCGAATCCTACCTCGGCCCTGTCGCCGTAGCGCACAACGGCAACCTCATCAACGTGAATAACCTGCGCCGCGGGCTGCTGCGCCGCGGTGTCGGCCTGACGACCACATGCGATAGCGAGGTGATCACCCAACTCATCGCCGGCGGCACGGGCGACAACTGGACGGAGCGGATCAGTTCCTTCATGATGCAGGCGGACGGCGCCTATTCCCTCGTGATCCTCACCCGCGACGCCCTGTTCGGCGTGCGCGATCCGCACGGCTTCCGGCCGCTGTGCCTCGGCAGCACCCAGGATGGCTGGGTGATCGCCTCCGAGTCCTGCGCCTTGGCGACCGTCGGCGCCACCTATGAGCGCGAGATCGAGCCAGGCGAGTTGGTGCGCATAGACAAGGACGGCCTCACCAGTATCCAGGTGCGGCACCGCGAGGAGGATTCGCTCTGCATCTTCGAGCTAATCTACTTTGCCCGCCCCGATAGCATACTCTCGGGCCAACTCATTCACAGTGTGCGTTACCGCCTCGGCCAGCAACTGGCGCGCGAGCATCCAGTTGATGCCGACGTGGTCATTGGCGTGCCCGATTCAGCCACCGCCCACGCCATAGGCTACGCTCATGCCAGCGGCATCCCTTACAACGAGGGACTGATCAAGAACCGCTACATTGGACGTACCTTCATCCAGCCGGATGACCGCTTGCGCCGCGCCGGCATTGCCCTGAAAATGAACCCGCTGCCAGACAACCTGCGCGGCAAACGTGTGGTCGCCGTGGACGATAGCATCGTGCGCGGCAACACTACCGGCCCGGTCGTTGACTTGCTGCGCCGGGCGGGCGCGAAGGAAGTGCACGTGCGCATCTGCTCGCCGCCACTGCGTCACCCCTGCTTCATGGGGGTTGACATGGCCACTTATGACGAGCTCATCGCCCACAGGCTCTCGGTGGACGAGATCAGGCAGCACATCCATGCCGACAGCCTCGCCTACCTTTCCGAGGAAGGCATGATCGCGGCCACCGGCCGCGGACCCGGCCATTTCTGTGAAGCATGTTTCACCGGCCGCTACCCGGTCGCGCGCGAGCCGGAGCAGGCCAAACTGGCTTTTGAGGTGCCCTGATGAGGGTATTGTTGGTTGGCTCCGGCGGGCGGGAGCATGCCCTGGCCTGGAAGTTGCGCCAGTCGCCCCTGGTCAGCGACCTGCTCATCGCTCCCGGCAACGCTGGCACCGCCGCTCTGGGCGAGAACGTGCCCATCAAGGCTGAGGACGTCGCCGGCCTGCTCGAGCTCGCCCGCACCAGGCAGGTGGACCTGACAGTTGTAGGTCCCGAGGCGCCCCTAGCTGCCGGGCTGACCGACGTTTTCAGCCGGCAAGGCCTGTTAGTGTTCGGGGCTTCCCGCGCTGCGGCCGAGATCGAGACGTCCAAGGCCTTTGCCAAGGACTTCATGGCCCGCCACGGCATACCGACAGCGGCCTATCGCTCTTTCACCGACTACGAGCAGGCGCGCCAGTACGTAGGGTCCTTGGCCGAGCCGCCGGTGATCAAGGCCAGCGGCCTGGCGGCGGGCAAGGGCGTGATCGTCTGTGCCAGCCTGGACGAAGCCCAAGAGGCCCTGCGCCAGGTCATGGTGGAGCAGGCGTTCGGTGCTGCTGGGGACGTTGTCGTCATCGAGGAGAGACTTGTCGGCCAGGAAGCCTCACTCCTGTCCTTCAGCGACGGCCAGAGGATCGCTCCCATGATTCCGGCCCAGGACCACAAAGCGGTCCTGGACGGCGACCTCGGCCCGAACACCGGTGGAATGGGCGCCTACGCGCCGGCACCGATCATCGGCGAGCAGGAGCAGACGCAGGCAATTCGGCAAGTGATCGAGCCCGCAATCTCCGGGTTGCGCCACGAAGGGCGCGAGTATCGGGGCGTGCTCTATGCCGGCCTGATCCTGACCGAGCAGGGAATCAGGACGCTCGAGTTCAACGCCCGCTTTGGTGATCCCGAGACTCAGGCCCTGATGCCCTTGCTGAACTGCGACTTGGCAGAAGTGATGCTCCAGTGCGCCCAGGGGCAGTTGGACCCATCCCTGGTGCGCTTCCGTCCGGGCGCCTGTGTCTGCGTAGTTATGGCATCTGCCGGTTACCCCGGGCCATATCGTAGCGGCTATCCGATCGAAGGCATCGCCGCCGCAGAGGCTGCTGGCTGCCTCGTATTTCATGCGGGCACCAGGGCCGATGGCCAGCGGCTTCTCACGGCTGGGGGGCGCGTGCTCGGCGTCACGGCGGTCGGCGATACGCTCGCCCAGGCCATCGAGCTGGCCTACCAGGGTGTGCGCCAGATACATTTCGAAGGGGCGCACTACAGGCGTGACATCGGCGCCAAGGGGTTGGCGAGCCGTTTGTCCGCCCAGGCTTGGTCGTAGCTGTAGGTCGTCACTAGCGCAGGATCGCCGAAGGAGTGCTGCATGCAGGCGCAAAGTGGAGCTAACGCGGCCTTCCTCCAAGCCGTGCTCGATGCCATGCCATCCTTCGTGATGGTGGTGGATGACGACGTTCGCGTCATCGCCTACAACGCCGCGGCCGCCACGATTCTCACGCCGGAGCACCAGGATGTGCTCAGGCATAGAGGCGGCGAGGTGATGCATTGCCTGCATGCCACCGATGTGCCGGCCGGCTGCGGCCGGGGACCACACTGCCCAAACTGCGTCATCCGCAACTCGGTGAACGACGCTGTCGCGGGCAAAGCAAGCGTCAGGCGCCGGGCGCATTTGGAACTGCACTATGCCGGCCAACTCCATGATCTATACGCTTTGATCTCAGCCACGCCATTCAGCTATGAGGGAACCCAGCTAGTGCTCCTGGTTATCGAGGACATCACCCAGATGATGGAGTTGCAGAGCCTGGTGCCCATCTGCATGCGCTGTGGCAAGATCCGCGACGATGGCGAATACTGGGTCCGGGTTGAAGCCTTCTTCAAGAACCATCTGGATCTGGACTTCTCGCATAGCTATTGTCCGGATTGCCTGAAAAAGGAACTGGAGCAAGTCGAGGCATGGGCCAGCGGCCGGCGCGGCGAGGCGGGTGCAGGCCGGGCCGAAGGAGAGTAACGTGCCGCAGGCTCCTAGCAGCGCCTACCGCGAGGCCGGGGTTGACATTGACAATAAGATGCACGCGCTAGAACTGATGGCCGCGGCGGTCCGCTCCACCTATGGGCCCGAGGTGCTAGCCGGGATGGGCGCGTTCGGCGGCCTCTACGCTGCCAACCGCTTGCAGGACCTGGGCGAGCCAGTCCTGGTCGCCTCCACCGACAGCGTGGGCACCAAAGTCATGCTGGCGGCGCGCGCTGGCCGTTACGGCATTCTGGGCGAGGATATCGTCAACCATGGTATCAACGACATCCTCGTGCAAGGGGCGGAGCCGCTCTTCTTCCTCGACTACATCGCCATGCCCAGGATATTCCCTGAGGCCATCGCCGAGATCGTGTCCGGAATGGCCAAGGCCTGTCGCGAGGCCGGCTGCGCCATCCTGGGTGGAGAAACCGCGGAACTGCCTGGGATCTATGCCGAGGGGCAGTTCGACGTGGTCGGCACGATCGTCGGCCTGGTGGACAAAGCCGATATCATAGACGGTACAACCATCGAACCGGGGGATCGGCTCATCGGCCTGCCATCTTCCGGTCCGCACACGAATGGCTTCACGCTCATCCGGCGCGTCTTCGCTGATGTTGCCTTGGACCATGTCTTCCCCGAGCTTGGCCAACCTTTGCAGGATGCGCTGCTTGCGCCGCATCGCTCATATCTGGACACAGTTCGGCGTCTCCGAACGGGAGTCAGAGTCAAGGGCCTGGCGCACATCACCGGCGGCGGCTTCTACGACAACCTGCCGCGCATCCTGCCCGCCGGGGTTTCCGCTCATATCAGCCGCTCTGCCTGGCAGGTCCCGCCACTGTTTGGCCTCATCCAGAAGCTGGGCGCAGTCACCGACCAGGAAATGTACCGCGTGTTCAACATGGGCATGGGCATGGTAGTGGTGGTAGCCGAGGACGAGTTAGCGAAGGCCATCAGCCTGGCGGGGCCCGGTGCCGCCTGCATCGGCCGCATAGAGGGACGTTCCGATGCCGCCGTCATCATTGACTGAGGAACGAAAGTGACAGACACGGGTGCGAAGCAGCGCAAGCACAGGATTGCCGTCCTAATCAGCGGCAACGGCACCAACCTTCAGGCGATCATTGACGCCACCCGGTCGGGCACGATCCCGAAGGCTGAGGTTGTTGTCGTAGTCTCCAACCGCAAGGAAGCGTTCGGGCTGGTGCGGGCGAAGCGAGCCGGCATCCCGACCGAGTACTTCCCCCTGAAGCCCTATCGGGACGCCGGCAAGAGCCGGCAGGAGTACGATGCCGACCTCGCTGACCTGGTGGCCCGCTACCAGCCGGACTGGGTGGTGCTGGCCGGCTGGATGCACGTGCTGAGCATGGCCTTTCTGGGGCGTTTCCCGGGCCGGGTCGTCAACTTGCATCCGGCGCTGCCCGGCCAGGCGCCCGGCACGCACGCCATCGAACGCGCCTATGAAGCCTTCAGGAATGGGACGCTGGATCACACCGGGGTGATGGTGCACCTCGTGCCGGACGAAGGTGTGGATGTTGGCCCTGTCATTGCGCAGCGGCCCGTTCCCATCTACCCGACTGACACTCGCGAAAGCCTTGAAGCCCGCGTGCACGAAACCGAACACCAACTGCTCCCCGAAGCGCTCAGGACTCTGATACTGCGCGACCTAACCCCAGGTGAGCGGAGCTCGCCAGGCGTCAGGTCACATTGTACGAACGATACCTAATGGAGGGTGGATCAGCGATGCCAGTACAACGAGCTTTGATCAGCGTCTACGACAAGACTGGCCTGGTAGACCTGGCCCGCGATCTTGCGGCGCTCAACATCGAACTGATAGCCAGTGGCGGCACTGCCCGTACCCTGCGCGATGCCGGCCTGCAGGTGACCGAGGTGAGCGATATAACCGGCTTCCCCGAGGTCCTGGGCGGCCGCGTCAAGACGCTGCACCCGGCGATCCACTCGGGCATCCTCGCCCGGCCAACTCCCGAGCACCTGGCCGAACTGCAGCGGCTCGGCCTCAAGCCCATTGACCTGGTGATAGTGAACCTCTATCCGTTCGCTGCCACGGTTTCCAAGCCAGGCTCCACGCTGGACGAAGTGGTCGAGCAGATAGACATTGGCGGCGTCGCCCTGATCCGCGCTGCTGCCAAGAACTTCGCCCGCGTCGGCGTGCTGGTAGACCCAAGCGACTACGGTGCTGTGCTGGACGAATTGCGGCAGAGTGGCGACCTCAGCGAGGCCACCAGGCGCCGCCTGGCTCAGAAAGGCTTCGCCCACACCGCCGACTATGACACGATGATCTCGCGCTACCTCTACGATACCGGTTTCGCCGGCAGCGATTTCCCCAACGTCATCTCGTTCTCGTTTGAGAAACTCTTCGACATGCGCTACGGCGAAAACCCGCACCAGAAGGCCTCGCTCTACCGCGAGAGCGGCGCACATTATGGCATCCCCGAGGCCAAGGTGCTCCAGGGGAAGGCACTTTCATTCAACAACATTATTGATACCGAGGCAGCCTGGGCGGTCACTCAGGAATTCGACGAGCCCGCGGTGAGCATCATCAAGCACAACAATCCTTGTGGCACCGCGATAGCCGACAACATCGTGGATGCCTTCAAGGCTGCCCTGGCCAGCGACCCTGTGTCGGCCTACGGCAGCATCATCTCAGTCAACCGGCCCGTAGACCTTGCCTTCGTCCGGGCCCTCGGCGACCTTTTCGTTGAGGTACTGTTGGCGCCGGAGTACACGCAGGATGCGCTTGCTCGCTTGAGCAAACGGCCCAACCTGCGTGTCCTGGTGATGCCCGCCGATCAGCCCAAGCCAGCTTACGACCTGCGCAAGATCGTCGGCGGCGGACTCGTCTACACGCCCGACTATGGCGACGTTGCTGAGTTGCGGGTCGTGAGCAAGCGCCAGCCGACCGAGGAACAGATGCGGTCCTTGCGCTTCGCCTGGAAGGTCGCCAAGCACGTCAAGTCCAACGCGATCATCTTCGCCAGGCCAGTAGGAACGGGCATCGCTACGGTCGGCGTCGGCGCCGGCCAGATGAGTCGCGTGGATAGCACCTGGCTGGCGGCACGCAAAGCGGGTGACAAGGCCAAGGGCGCCGTGCTTGCTTCCGACGCCATGTTCCCCTTCCGCGATGGCATTGATGAGGCCGCAAAAGCTGGGGTGACCGCAATCATCCAGCCCGGCGGTTCCGTTCGCGACGAGGAAGTGATCCAGGCTGCTGACGAGCACGATCTCGCCATGGTGTTCACCGGCATGAGGCATTTCTTGCACTGACACCTGTAGCGACCATTAGTGACGAAGGGCGCACCAACTCAGGTGCGCCCTTCGTCACTGCATCAGCCGAGGGCTTTCGCCGTTCGCCGGCCTGGGGCAGCCTTACTTCTTCTTCTGTGCCCTTACTCCTGCCCCTGAAGCCGCTGGTTGGGCACCAGCGGACGCAGGTTGTGCACCAGCAGCCGCCGGCTGCGCGCTTCCAGCCGCCGGCTGCGCACTTCCAGCCGCCGGCTGCGCACTTCCAGCCGCCAGGTCTTGCTGCATGTGGCAATACTTGTACTTCTTGCCGCTGCCGCACCAACAAGGGTCGTTGCGGCCCACCTTGCGCTTCGCCGATCGAACCGGCTCGCGCGGGCCATCGCTGCCGCGGTTAGTGCGCAGGCGCTGCGCCTGAGGGAGCGCCGCCTGCGGCGCTGACACGAGAACAGCGCGGAAGACGCCCGATACGACGTCCTTCTGTATGGCGGCGTTCAGCTCCTCGAACATGACATGTGCTTCGCGCTTGTAAGCCACGAGCGGATCCTGCTGGCCGAAAGCCCTCAGACCGATGCCCTCGCGGAGGTTATCAAGGTCGGTCAGGTGGCGCACCCAGCGTGTATCAACCGCCCGGAGGATCACCATGCGCTCCAGTTGGCGCATCAGTTCCGGCCCGTACTGGCGCTCCTTATCCTCATATTGCTGCTCGGCTACCGCCAGGAAGTGGTCACGGATCGCGTCAGCGCTCATATCTTCGAAGTCGGCCGCCCTGGTGGTGGCCGGCAGAGACAGGAAGGAACCGAGGTCGGTCAGCAAGCCCTCAAGGTCCCACTCATCCTTGCGCTGGCTGCCGATATGCCTCTGCACGGCGCTGTTGACCTCGTCCTCGATCATGTTCCAGATCAAAGGCCGCAGGTTGGCTTCGCGCAGCACCTGTCGCCGTTGCTCGTAGATCAACTCGCGTTGCTTATTGACGACGTCGTCGTACTCCAGCACGTGCTTGCGGATATCGAAGTTGTAGCCCTCAACCCGAGTCTGAGCGCTTTCGATGGCACGATTGACGAGGCTAGCCTGGATTGGCACGTCTTCGTCAACACCGAGCCTGTCCATGATGTTCTTGACGTTGTCGCCACCGAAACGGCGCATCAGGTCGTCTTCGAGGGAAAGGTAGAACCTGGAGGAGCCCGGATCACCTTGGCGGCCGGCACGGCCACGCAGCTGGTTATCAATCCGCCGCGCCTCATGCCGCTCAGTACCGACTATGTGCAAGCCGCCTAGCGCCACCACCTTGGCGTGGTCCTTGGCGCAGATCGCCTTGGCTTTCTCCAGAGCCTCCTGCCACTGCTCGGGCGTCACTGCGGCGAGGTCCACCCCCTGCCGACGCAGCTCCTCGCGCGCCAGGCCCTCGGGGTTGCCACCGAGCAGAATGTCCACGCCACGCCCGGCCATGTTGGTGGCGATGGTTACCGCGCCGGGACGGCCGGCTTGGGCAATGACCGCCGCTTCGCGCTCGTGCTGCTTGGCGTTCAGGACCTGGTGCGGCACACCCCGCCGCTTGAGCATCTCCGAGAGCATCTCCGAGCGCTCGATCGAAGCAGTGCCCACCAGCACGGGTCGGCCAGCCTTATAGGCTTGCAGTATGTCCTCAATCACCGCCCGGTACTTAGCGGCCTCGGTCTTGAAGATCAGGTCAGGTAAGTCCTCGCGGATCATGGGCTTGTTGGTCGGTATGGAAACGACCTCGAGGTTGTAGATCTTGCCGAACTCTTCCGCCTCTGTTGCAGCCGTACCGGTCATGCCTGCGAGTTTGTCATACATGCGGAAGAAGTTCTGGAAGGTGATGGTAGCCCAGGTCAGGTTCTCTTTCTGAACCTTGACCCCTTCCTTGGCCTCGATTGCCTGATGCAGCCCCTCGGAGTACCGCCGGCCGTGCATCAGCCGGCCCGTGAACTCGTCGACAATGATGATCTCGCCATTCTGGACGATATAGTCCCGGTCGCGCTGGTATAGCACCTGCGCACGCAGAGCGTTGTCCAGGTAGGGCGTCAGGTGATAGTTGTCCGGTGAATAGAGGTTGTCTATCTTGAGCCAGCCCTCGACCTTGTTCACCCCGTTTTCGGTGAGAGTGACAACTCGATCCTTGACGTCAACCTCGTAGTCCTCGCCTTCCACCAGGCGGGGCACCAGCCGGGCGAACATCTGGTAATACTGGGCCGAGTCCTCTGCCTCGCCCGAGATGATCAGCGGCGTGCGCGCCTCGTCAATCAGGATGTTGTCCACTTCGTCTACGATGGCGTAGTGCAGTCCCCGCTGCACCAGCTGGGAGAGGTCAACCACCATGTTGTCGCGCAGGTAGTCGAAGCCAAATTCGTTGTTCGTGCCGTAGACGATGTCAGCCAGATAGGCCTCGCGCCTCGGCACAGGGCGCAGATGCTGGTAGCGGTCGTCCACCGCCTGATAAGATGGATCGAAGACGAAAGAACCCAACGTCGGGTCGGCGGCAGCGTTCTGGATCACGCCTACCGAGACACCCAACAGGCTGTAGATCGGGCCCATCCATTGAGCGCCGAACTTGGCCAGATAGTCGTTCGGCGTCACCAGGTGCGCGCCGCGGCCGGCCAGGGCGTTCAGGTAGAGCGGCATGGTGGCCGTGATCGTCTTGCCTTCGCCGGTCTTCATCTCGGCGATCTTGCCCTGATGGAGCACGATGCCACCCATGAGCTGGACATCGAAAATGCGCTGGCCAAGGGTCCGCTTGCCTGCCTCACGCACGAGGGCAAAGGCTCGCGGCAGGATGCGGTTCATCGCCTGCTCTTCAGCGACGAGAATGCGATCCTTCACCTGGTCCAGCTCATAGCGCAACTGGGCGCTGTCCTCCGGGTTGCTCTGGAGCTGCTCTTCTAACTCCGCCAAACGCTGGCGCTGCTCCGAAGCCGTACTCTGGATCTCGCTCCGCCACTGCTGGGTGAGCTCTCTCATGTCGGAGTCTGACAGGCGCTCGTATTCAGGCTCGAGCGCGTTGATCTGCTCGACAATCGGCTGGAGCCGGCGCAATTCGCGATCGTTACGATCGGGCACAATCTTCTTCAGGATGCTGGTCAGCATTCCCTAATCACCTTCTGTCTCTCATCAGATCAGCATAACTGCTAACGCACCCTGCCATTATAGCATAGCCAGCCCCGGATGCCTCCCGGCTATCGCAAGGTCCACAGCCGAGTCGTAGAGCTGCTGGCGCTTCGGAGCCGCGCTCAGTGCAGCCTCAGGAACGCTCAATGTCGTCTGTATCGAGCCCGAATTGCAGCGCGCGTTGAGCAGGCCACGCCACGGTGCTAGAATGCTGGCATTCCGCTCAGCGGAGAAACCGATGCGAAGATTGTGGACGCCCTGGCGCCTGTCCTATCTCACAGGCAGTCGGCCGTCGGGGTGTGTGTTCTGCCAGATGCTCGCTGAACAGCCGAATGATAACGACCTCATCGTTCATCGCGGCCGCCACTCTTTCATTGTGCTGAACCTTTACCCGTATAGCAACGGCCACGTCATGGTTGTGCCCTACCGCCATGTGCCATCCACGGAGCAACTCGATGCCGCGGAACTGCTCGATCTGATGAACATGGTGAACCTGAGCCTCGCTGCCTTGCGCAACACGATGTCTCCCGACGGGTTTAACATCGGCGTGAACCTGGGCAAGGCCGCCGGTGCTGGCGTAGATGCTCATGTGCACATGCATGTAGTGCCACGCTGGGTCGGAGACACCAACTTCATGCCTATCCTGGGCGACACCCGGGTCATTCCGGAGAGTCTGCCCGCCACCTGCCAGCGGCTACGGCAGGCGGTCGCCGCTATCCTCTCCGGCCAGGGCGACAATCAGGAGACAACCACCAATGAGCCTTCCGCCTCAAGCTGACCCAGACGCCGTCGCTGCCGAGGAACGGCTTCGCCATCTGCGCTCGCTTCGCCAGGCCGCGCTCGCTGGCGGCGGTGCGGAACGAATCGCACAACAACATGAGAAAGGCAAGCTCACCGCTCGCGAGCGGCTGGCCATCCTTCTTGACCCGGATAGTTTCACCGAGATCGGCCCCTTTGTCCGCTCGCGTGGCGAGGCCTTCGGCCCCGATGGCCTGGGCCCTGTAGGCGATGGTGTGGTGACCGGGCAGGGCACGATTGATGGCCGGCAGGTCTACGTCTACAGCCAGGATTTCACCGTGATGGGTGGTTCGCTGGGCGAGGCCCACGCGGCCAAGATTTGCCGGGTGCTGGACCTGGCCGCGCAGAATGGCGCCCCCATCATCGGGCTGAACGACAGCGGCGGAGCCCGTATCCAGGAGGGCATCGCCGCGCTGGCCGGCTATGCCGGCATATTCCTGCGCAATACGCTCGCTTCCGGCGTCGTGCCTCAGATATCAGCGATCATGGGCCCCTGCGCCGGCGGTGCCGTGTACTCCCCGGCGCTGACCGACTTCGTGATCATGTGCAAGCAAACATCCTACATGTTCGTCACCGGCCCCGATGTCGTGCGTGCGGTGACCCACGAGGACGTCTCCGCCGATCAACTGGGCGGTTCGGCCGTGCACACGGCCGAGAGCGGCGTGGCACACTTCGAGGCTGAAAACGAGGAGCAGTGCCTGGCCCTGATCCGCTTGCTGCTAAGCTACCTGCCACAGAACAACCTGGGCGAGCCGCCCGTGGTGGACTCGGGAGACGACAGCGAGCGGCAGGACAGCGCTCTGGACAGGCTGGTACCCGACAATCCCTCCCAGCCTTATGACATGCACGAGGTCATCAGCCATATCGTGGATGCCGGCGAGTTCCTGGAGGTCCAGCCCGCCTACGCCCCCAACATCATTGTCGGCTTTGCTCGCCTTGATGGCCGTTCTGTCGGCATCGTGGCTTCGCAGCCTATGGCATTGGCTGGAGTGCTGGACATCAACGCATCAGAGAAAGCGGCGCGCTTCGTTCGCTTCTGCGATTGCTTCAACATCCCTCTGGTCGTGTTCGAGGACGTGCCCGGCTTCATGCCTGGGCTCGACCAGGAGCATGGCGGTATCATCAGGGCGGGCGCCAAGCTGCTTTACGCCTTCTGCGAGGCAACCGTCCCACGTGTCACCGTCATTACACGCAAAGCCTACGGTGGTGCCTGGTGCGTCATGAATTCGCAGCCGACGCAAGGCGACCTGACTCTGGCGTGGCCAGCAGCTGAGTTGGCAGTCATGGGGCCAGAGGGAGCAGTAAACATCATCCATCGCCGCGCCCTTGCCGAAGCAGCCCCAGAAGAACGGGAGGCCATGCGGGCGCAGTTCGTGGCGCAGTACAGAGAGCGTTTCGCCAACCCCTACGTTGCCGCCGAGAGAGGGCTGGTTGATGACGTCATCGAGCCGCATGAGACGCGCCCGCGCCTGATCAAGGCTCTGCGCGCTCTGCGCAACAAGCGCCAGAAGAACCTACCGCGCAAACACGGCAACATCCCGCTATGAACACGGTCGTCTGACACATGATCCGCAAGGTGTTGGTGGCCAACCGGGGCGAGATCGCCGTGCGCATTATCCGTGCCTGCCATGAGCTAGGGCTCGGCGCGGTCGCGATTTACTCCGATGCTGATCGCACAGCCATGCACGTGCGCCTCGCAGACCAGGCCTATCGCGTTGGCCCGCCTCCGCCAAGCGAGAGCTACCTTAGCATCGCCAACGTCATCAATGCCGCCGTCCAATCTGGCGCCGACGCCATTCACCCCGGTTACGGCTTCCTGGCGGAGAACCCTCGTTTCGCCCAGGCCTGCCTGGAGGCCGACCTCACTTTCATCGGCCCAGAATTCGAGACGATCCGCCTTCTCGGCGACAAGGTACAGGCACGTCGTTTCATGCGCCGGGCCGGTGCGCCAATCGTCCCGGGCAGCGACGAGGACCCGGGCACGGACCTGCCCACCGCGGCCGAAAGGCTGGGCTACCCTCTGCTCATCAAAGCAGCTTCAGGAGGCGGCGGCAAAGGCATCCGCCTGGTGCGCAGCCGCGAGGAATTGGCTGTGGCCCTTGACATCGCCCGGCGCGAAGCCAAGGGCGCCTTCGGCGACGACACGGTCTACCTGGAACGTATCGTCGAAGGGGCACGCCACATCGAGTTCCAGATACTGGGCGACCGCTACGGCAATGTCATCCACTTGGGGGACAGGGAGTGCTCCATCCAGCGGCGGCACCAGAAACTCGTCGAGGAGACGCCCTCGCGCGCCCTCACGCCTGAGCTCCGCCGGGAGATGGGCGAAGTTGCCCTGCTCGCCGCCCGAGCAGCTGGCTATTCCAGCGCCGGTACGGTGGAGTTCCTCCTGGATGCGACGGGCGCTTTCTACTTCCTGGAGGTCAACCCGCGCCTCCAGGTGGAACACGCCATCAGCGAGATGGTCACTGGCATTGACATCGTCAAGGAGCAGCTGCGCATCGCAGCTGGCCGCAAGTTGCGCTACAAGCAGGAGGACGTGCAGCCGCGGGGCTGGGCGATTGAGTGCCGGATCCTGGCTGAGGATCCGTACGACAACTTCGCCCCCAGCATCGGCAAGGTGACGGGCGTCTACGAGCCGGCTGGCCCAGGCATCCGCGTCGAGAGCGGCGTCTACGACGGCTTCGAAGTCACGCCGTATTACGACAGCCTGATCGCCAAAATCGTCGCCGGCGGCGAGACCCGCGCCGAGGCCATCACGCGCATGCTGCGCGCCCTGGAAGAGTTCCGCATCGCTGGCATCAAGACCAACATCCCCTTCTGCCAGCAGCTCCTCAACAGCCCGAGCTTCATTGGCGGCCAATTCGACACCACCTTCCTCGAAAAGCGCTTCTCGCTCACCCGGGAGCGACGCCAGTCCCTCGAGGTTATGGCCGCCATTGCCGCCGCCTATGTTGAGCATGTGCAGCACGGCCGCCAGGCCACACAGCACTTGCAGCCTGATGACGGCAGCATTTCCTGGCGCCAGGCGGCGCGTCTCGAGGGATTGCGCGAATGAAGTACCTGGCTATCATCGAGGGCCGGCAGCACGAGATCGTGATTGAGCCAGGCCGGTTCGAGTTGGACGGCAAGCCACTGGACGTGGACGTGCGCCGCATTGGCGATCTCTCGCTCTACTCCCTGCTCGTCAACAGCGAGTCCGCCGATTTGAGCGTTGAGGAGCTTGCCCCGCACGAGTATCGTGTCATCCTGGGTGGAGAGATGTACGATGTCACGGTGCGCTCAGCGGCCACGGCGGCGCTCATGGGCAAGCAGGCAACTGCTAGTGACAACTGCCTACGCGCCCCGATGCCGGGGCTGGTCAGCGCCGTGCACGTCGCCACGGGGGATACGGTGGAGGCGGGCCAGGTACTAGTCGTGCTGGAATCCATGAAAATGGAGAATCCCCTGCGCGCAGCGGGCGCCGGCATGGTCAGCCAGGTGCATGTGAGCGCCGGCCAGTCCGTCGAGAAGAACCAGGTCCTGGTCACTCTTAGCTACGATCAGCCAAGCCAGATGAGCCTGGCGGCAGCCACCGATGACAATGGAGGCAAGTAGACGATGACGAAACTGAAGATCGGCCATGTTGACCTGGACACTTCCCATCCGGAGAACTGGATCCCCATTGAGAAAGAGTTGGGCCACGAGGTCCTCGGCGTCTGGGACGGAGGCAGCGTCTGGCCTGAGGGCTATGCCGCCGAGTTCGCCGCCAGGCTGGGTGTGCCCAAGGTTTACGCCTCCCTGGAGGCGATGGCGGAGGAGGTGGACCTGGCGATAATCCATAGCGCCAACTGGGACCTCCATGTACCTCGTGCCCGTGTCTTCATCGAGCATGGCAAGGGCGTGCTCCTCGACAAGCCGATCGCCGGCAACCTGAGGGACATCTATGAACTGCGAGAGTGGACTCAGAACGGTGCCAGGGTAAGCGGTGGCTCCTCCCTGCGCTTTGCCTCGGAGGTCCAGGCTTTCCTGGCCGAGGATAGCGAGCGCCGGGGCGAACCGGCTTTCGCCTTCGTTGGCTGTGGCGTGGATGAGTTCAACTATGGCATCCACGCTTATTCGATGCTGCTGGGGTTGCTCGGCCCTGGCGTCGAGAGCGTGCGCTATCTTGGCAGCCACGGCCAGAAAGAAATAGAACTCGTCTGGGCGGACGGCAAGCGTGCTGTCCTGGTGGTGGGTGCGCCCTCAGGCGGGCGCTGGCTGCCCTTCTACGCCACGGTGGTAAGCGACCGGGCCATCAATCACATCGTCGCTGATGCCAGCAAGCTATACCGGGCCCTGTTGGAGGCGCTGCTGCCGTACTACGCTGGCGACAAGCCGGCTCCGCTGCCTTTCGAGGCGCTGATCCAGCCGGAACTCGCGGCTTTGGCGGCGCGCCAGTCCTGGCAGCAGGAAGGGAGACGAGTCTTCCTCAGCGACCTGCGCCTGGACGACCCAGGCTACGATGGCGCCGCCTTTGCGGCGGGATATCGCTTGCAGCGCCTGGCAGCGCGAAAGAAGTAAAGACCCGCGCCCGAGCCCTGCCGGCAATGGCAGGGCTCGGGCCGTTCACTCGCCCGTCTTCAGCAGGGCCATGAAAGCTTCCTGCGGGATGCTCACCTGGCCCACCTGTTTCAGCCGCTTCTTGCCCTCTTTTTGCTTCTCCAACAGCTTGCGCTTGCGCGTGACATCGCCGCCGTAGCACTTGGCGGTGACATTCTTGCGCAGAGCCTTCACCGAACTGCTGGCGATCACGCGCTTGCCGATCGCAGCCTGAACCGGCACAGTGAACAGCTGCCGGGGAATCAACTCTTTCAGCTTGGAGACGAGAGCACTGGCGCGCCGGTAGGCCTCCTCCCGGTGCACTATCATCGAGAGGGCATCCACCGGGTCGCCGTTGATCAGCACATCCACCTTCACAAGGTCAGAAGGACGATAGCCAACGACGTGATAGTCCATGCTGCCATAGCCCCGCGTGCGGGACTTGAGCTGGTCGTGGAAATCCACGATCAGCTCCGAAAGCGGGATCTCATAGGTGAGCAAGACGCGGCGCTGGTCGAGATATTCCATATTCTTCTGGCTGCCCCGCCGCATTGTCACCAGTTCCATGACTGACCCCACGTACTCCGTTGGTGTGACGATGGTTACCTCGCACCACGGCTCTCGGATTTCCTGGATCTCACCCTCAGGTGGCAGGTCGGCTGGATTCTCGACCCGTACGACGGTGCCGTCGCGCCTGAGCACCTCGAACTCCACATTCGGCGCCGTGGCCACGAGATCCAGGTTGTACTCCCGCTCCAGGCGCTCCTGCACGATCTCCATGTGGAACAGGCCCAGGAAGCCACAGCGGAAGCCGAACCCAAGTGCCTGCGACGTCTCCGGCTGGCAAGATAGTGCAGCGTCGTTCAACCTCAGCTTCTCGAGCGAGTCGCGCAACAAGGCGTAGGCCTCGCCCTCGGAAGGGTAAAGCCCGGCATAGACCATCGGTTTGGCCGGCTGATAGCCAGGGAGCGGCTGGCTAGCTGGCCGGGTGGCGCTGGTGATTGTGTCGCCAACGCGGCAGTCCTGCACGCTCTTGAGGCCAGTGGCGACATAGCCCACTTCCCCGGCCGTCAGTTGAGGCACAGGCGACATCGCCGGCGTGAAGACGCCGATCTCCATCGGCTCAGAGCGCTCGAGGTTGGACATCAGCAGCAGGGGGCTGTCGGCAGCCATGGTCCCATCGAAAATGCGCACGTAGGCCACCACGCCCTTGTACGAGTCGTAATGAGTGTCGAAGACCAGGGCCCTCAAAGGATCAGCCTCGGAGCCGGCTGGGCATGGGATGCGCTCGACGACCGCCTGCAGGATGGCATCAACGCCGACCCCGGTCTTGGCCGAGGCGTAGATGACCTCCCGCTGGTCGAAGCCGAACAGGTCGGACAACTCGCGCGCCACCTCCTCCGGCCGGGCGCTGGGCAGGTCCACCTTGTTCACGACAGGGATGATCGTGAGATTGTGGTCAAGGGCCTGATAGAGATTGGCTATGGTTTGTGCTTCCACCCCTTGGGTGGCGTCAACCACCAGGATGGCGCCTTCGCTGGCTGCCAGGGCCCGCGAAACCTCGTAGGAGAAATCTACATGCCCCGGCGTATCTATCAGGTTGAACTCGTAGGCCTGGCCGTCCGGGGCAAGATAGGGCATGCGCACGGCTGATGCCTTGATGGTTACGCCCTTTTCCCGCTCCAGGTCCATGGAATCCAGCACCTGGGCCGTCATGTCCCGTGCGGCGATGGTGCCCGTGCGCTCAAGCAAGCGGTCCGCCAGCGTGGACTTGCCGTGGTCCACATGCGCGATTATGCAGAAGTTGCGAATGAACTCTCTTTTCATGGTCAATGTGTCATTATACCGGAGGCCAATGCAATGGGCGAAGAAGCACTCCTTGGCACCAGAGTGCTCAGCGCCCGGCAAGAGCACCAGGCTGACGGATGGGTTCGGGATTAACGTCCGCTTCGGTCTGTCTACTTCCCGGCGCCAAGAATCAGAGGGCCCAGGGTAATAATGCCATCCAGGGAGCGCATCGAGGGGTAAGCGTACATGCCCGCGATCAGCCGGTAGTCGCCAGGCTGCGCATCTTGAGGGACAACAAGCACGTGCTGGTCGCGTATCTCCTGGCCCGGCTGCCACAACGTGGCCGGGTAGATGTCACCACCAGGGCGGTGGTCGCTACCGGGAAAAGGCACGGAGCCGTCCGCGCGGGTGACGTGCACGTACGAGGAATACGGCATCGCCAAGGGCTGCAGGGCCTGCCAGTACAGGGTCACAGTCACCTGCTCCCCGGGCTTGAGTTCCTCGGGGTAGAGGTCATAGCCGAGCAGGCGCACCTGCCCGGCGAGCGTTGCCTCGCTGCTGAGCTGTGGCGCTTCCTGCCAGGGACCGAGCACGCTCACGTAGGCGCCCCGATCTACCAGCCGGTAAGCTACTTCCAGGCCCGGCATAGGCTTGATCAGGGCGACGGGGCGCCCGCTGGCCAAAGCCTGATCGAGCACGCCGCCGATGTCGGCGTACGTAGGGCCGGGAACGATGAGCGGGAAGAGACCGATGAGGTCCGGACGCTGCCGCTCCACATACTGGTAATACCACATGGGCATGATTTCGTTGCGGTCGTTGCTCACCAGGATGGCATCGCGCGGTGCGGCTGCCAATAGGGCCGGCCAGCGCCCAGGCGAAGGGTTCGGGACCGCCGCCAGCGCCTGGGCGCGCGCGGCGGGAACGCGCACTGCCAGCAAGAGCGCCAGAGCGGCCACCGTGGCCGGGGCAAGCCGCCGGTGCCCGGGCCACTCGGCGATAGCGATGGTCGCAGCCCCAGCCAGCAGCGCGGCGAAGGCATACAGGGGTATATAGTAGATGTTGATGTCGCCGATGGCATAGACCAAGTTAAAAGCCAGCAGCAGCAGCGCAGCCAATAGAATGGCCACAGCCTCCGGCCGCCGCCTCTGCCAGAGGTAGGCAGCACCGACCACGGCCAACAGCCAGACAAGCGGGCTGAGTTCGGCAACCGCCCAGCGAGCACCCTGCAGGGCCCGCTGGCTGAGCCCGCGGAGCGTGATCGCCCCCTCGAAAGCTGTGCCCGTGATAAAGCCGGCGAAACCGGCTGGCGTGTTGTCGT
>DAOTVV010000003.1:0-15600 GCA_034436255.1 Anaerolineae bacterium | reverse complement strand
GGCTGGGACAATGAGGGCAGGCCGTTGCCAGGCAAGTTGCTCGAGCTAGGCATTGGCTGGACGGCGGAGTTGCTCCCTCAGGGTTAGCTCCCTTGCACCAAACGCAATCGCAGGAGGCCAGGCGTGTTACCTGGCCTCCTTGCTTGCTTTGGCTTGGCCCCACCCGGGCCTGTCAGGCCACTACACGCCGGTTCTGCGTGCAGACTCTGGACCGCAGGGGCCATTGTCATCGTCTGCCATCCGCCCAGGCCATGTAGCAGTTGCGTCGGAGGCAGGGCAGATAAACCACTGAGAGACAAAAGCCGCGAGCACATGCCTCAACATGCTCGCGGCCTGGTGGGCGCGATAGGATTCGAACCTATGACCTCACGGATGTGAACCGTGCGCTCTAACCAACTGAGCTACGCACCCGATCATCACCTACACCCCGAATATACCATTGCCCGCCTCGCGGTGCAACGTTACTGGCGGCCAGCATCCAGTGTCACAGGGCCAGATTCGTCGGCCTGGCTCCGGCGATAGAAGGCAACGAGCGTGCTGCCGTAGGTGCGCTTGTCCGTGAGTACGAGGTGCCGCAAGGCCAGCCCCTCGAACTCCTTGGGATGGATCTGTACAATCACCAGGCCAGTTGCCGGAGACTGCTCCTCGTCCAACAGCAACAGCGTCCGCTTCCACAACCCCTGGTATTGCGGCGGTGCCACGTAGATTATGTCGAATTGTTCCATCGTGTTTCGCAGAAAGTGAAAGACGTCGCTGCGTACGACTCTCCCAGCGTCTCCCAGCCCGGTGCTCGTCAGGTTGTCTCGGATCGTCGCGAGCGCCCGCGGCTCCTTCTCGACAAACCAAGCCTCTCTCGCGCCCCGGCTGAGCGCCTCGATGCCCACTCCACCCGTCCCAGCAAACAGGTCCAGAAAACGCTTCCCCTCCAATTCGGGCCCAAGGATGTCAAAGACCGCCTCTTTTACCCGGTCGGTCACCGGCCGGGTACCTGTTCCCGGGACGTCCTTCAGCCGCCTGCCTTTGGCAATACCAGCGATAACCCGCACCTTCCCTCCTGCCATCATGGGCCGCCGCTCGCACACCTGCGCCTGAATATCAACGCTTGCCTCCGTAGCCGTCAAATTCCAGGAGCGAAAGCAGCACCAAGTGTGTTGCCCCACAGCGACGGACTGCCTGAAATGATAAGGCCTCCGCACTGGGCACCTGGGCTCGCTTCACGGACCGTGGCGTCCGGCAGCGGGGAACCAAATCGCCCCACCGAAGGAGCCCCACATGCTTCGAGTGCTCCCCGCCCTTCCGCCCGCGCCACGAAGGCACGGGCGATCAGCGGTACTGATAGCAGGGTATGGGTGCCGCCCCTGGGAGATCCGGCCTGGCTCGGCAGTGAATTCTAACAAAGAAACAACACTGTCCTATAGACAGGCGCCAAAACTGTGATATACTTAGACATAACGATACGTTAGACGCAGCGTCCAAAGGTACGGCCAGGCGGTAGGTAGGCCGCCACAGCAGCCCGTACCCAGGAAAGCGCCGAACTCCACTCAGCGCTGAGAGCGTTGTCCGACCAAGTTAGTTCTGCTTGTTGGAGGATCCAGATGATGACGAGGCATCCTGCAAGTCCGAACGCCGGCAATGCTCGCCGGCTGAGAGTCGCTCTAGTAGGCACATACCCGCCGAGGGAGTGTGGCATCGCGACGTTCACTCAAGACACGGCCCTCAGCCTGCGTCAGTGGCCCAGCTTGGTAGACGATGTCAGCGTGTGCGCCGTCAACGATTGGCCTGCATCTTACAGGTACGGGCCAGACGTACGCTACACGATCGAGGATAGCCAGCTTGCCTCTTACCGCCGGGCAGCGCGGGCAATCAACGAGTCAGGAGTAGACGTAGTCTGCCTCCAGCACGAGTACGGCATCTTCCGCGGCGAAGATGGAGAGTATGTGCTGGATTTCATTGATGCCCTCCGGGTGCCTGTGGTCACGACTCTGCACACCGTGTTGTCTCAGCCTACAGGGCATTTCCGCGACGTTACTCGCGCCATCATCCAGGCAAGCGACGCCGTAGTCGTCCTGGCTGAGAACGCCCTGAGATTGTTGCGTTCCACTTGCAACGTACCGGCTTACAAACTGCATTACATCCCTCACGGCATTCCTGACATGGCCTGGTCACCCAGCCTGATCGAGCAGCGCAAGCGTGAGCTCGGTTATGCTGGCAGGACGGTCGTCGCGACCTTCGGCCTCATCGGCCCAGGGAAAGGCATCGAGTACGCGCTCGACGCCGTGTCTCAGGCTGTGAAGGACCACCCTGAGGTCCTCTACCTTGTGATCGGGCGGACGCACCCCGTGATCGTCCGCAATGAGGGAGAGGCTTACCGTGAAGGCCTGCTCAACAGATGCCGTGCCCTCGGCATCGAGAACAACGTCTCCTTTGTCAATCGCTACCTCTCGCTGCAGGAACTGATTCTCTACCTGCAGGCAACAGACATCTACCTGATGCCCTATCTGAATCCGGAACAGATCGTCTCCGGCACGATGGCTTACGCTGTTGGCGCAGGCAAACCCACCATCGCCACTCCTTTCGCCTACGCCAAGGAGGTGCTTGCCCAGGATCGTGGCGTCATCGTGCCATTCCGCGATAGTGAGGCGATCGCACAGGCACTTTCCAGGCTTCTCGTCAGCGAGAAAGAGCGCCTGCAGATGGCCGAGCGCGCCTACCGATACACGCGCCCCTGGGTTTGGCGTGAGGTTGGCAAGCGCTACTGCGAGGTCTTCGAGCAGGTTGCCGTGCCGGCGGTCAGCCGTCCAGCGTTCGTGCAGCTGCCTCAGGTCATCGCCCGCTGACAACCTATAGAGGTGTCATCATGTCCACACCGCGCCCGATGCACCGACTATACCCGCCAGAGAGCGGCGAACTGCCGCCTCTGCGCCTTGACCATTTGCGCCGCATGACCGATGACACCGGCATCCTCCAGCATGCGTTCTACACCGCACCTGACCCCCACTTCGGCTACGCCACCGATGATAACGCCCGTGCCTTGCTCGTAGCCGTCCAGTCGGCCCAGGTGACCGGCGGGGAGGATGGCATTGACCTGGCATGGCGCTACCTGTCCTTCCTGCGTTACGCCCAACGACCCGATGGCCGATTTCGCACTTTTCTCGGCTACGACCGCAGATGGTTGGATGAAGTCGGTTCGGAGGACAGCCAGGGTCGAGCTGTCTGGGGTCTCGGCTATGCGATAAGTTCGGCTTCACAGCCGGGAATGGTGCATTCCGCCGAGATCCTGCTCGAGAAGTTCCTGCCCCATATCCCGGGCCTGAGCGCTCCCCGTGCCCAGGCGTTCGCGCTCATTGGGCTCGGCTGGGCCACCCAGGGTGGCTATCGGCGTGACCAGTTGCCCGGGCTCATGCTGCCGCTGGCCGACCGCCTCCTCGAGCTATGGGACGCTACCGCCGATGACGAGTGGCCCTGGTTCGAGAACATCATAGCCTACAGCAGCCCCAAGCTCTGCGAAGGGCTGTTGCATGCGTATCTCGTGAGCGGCCGCCCCCGTTACGCCGAGGTAGCCATCCGCGGCCTGGATTTCCTGCTCAGTCTCTACTTCGATGGCCACATGCTAGACCTGATCGGCCAGAATGGCTGGTATGTCCGCGGCGGGCAGAGGGCGGTCTTCGACCAGCAACCGGTAGATGCGCAGGCGGTCATCCACGGCTGCATGGCCGCCTACCAGGTTACTGGAGACGATGCCTATCTCGCTCGCGCCTATGACGCCTTCGCCTGGTTCCTGGGCAGGAATCGCCTTGGCCAGGCGCTCTACGACACAAACAGTGGCGGCTGCTTTGATGGCATACACCCGGACCGTCTCAACGGCAACCAAGGCGCCGAATCCACGCTTTCCTATCTGCTGTCCCGCCTTGCTTTCGAACTGCCGATGCTGCCGCCCCGCGGCAACACGACTGATGGGGTATGTGCCTTAATGGCTGTGCCCGCCAGGTAGGAGCAGTCGGCGTTCTTGCCAGCATCGCCATTGTCATGTAACCTTGATGTGTTAGAGTCGAAGTGTGGAAGGGCCTCTTCGTCAGAGGTCCTTTTTTGTCTATCTTTCAGGTGAGCGCCCGGAGGTCACAACGGGGAAAGCAGATCTTCACGTACACACCAGCGCCAGCGATGGCATTTCCGATGTCCGGCAGGTTCTAGCATCGGCCCAGAAGGCCGGCATCAACGTCTTAGCGATCACCGACCACAACCTGATACACAGTGCTACCCGGGCCCAGGCGCTGGCAGGCCAATACGGGTTGGAGGTAGTGGTCGGCGAAGAAGTCTCCACCAGAGACGGTCACCTGCTCGCGCTTTTCCTGCGGGATCGTATCCCGCCGAAACTGAGCCTCTCCGAGAGCATCGCTGCCGTTCATGATCAGGGCGGGATAGCCGTCATCGCTCATCCCTACGACCCTGTGTCCAACGGGGTCCTGAACCCCTGGCGCAACAATATCACCGAGGAACGCTTGTTGGCGCTCGGCTTCGACGCCATGGAGGCCTTCAATGCCTGCCTCGTCGGCAAGGGGCCTAACCAGCGTGCCCGTCTCCTGGCCGAGCGCGCCGGGCGCGCCATAGTATCCGGCAGTGACGCCCACAGCGCCGCCACCGTCGGCCTCGCTTGCACCTACTTCCCGGGTAGATCAGCGGCCGACCTGAAACAGGCCATCCTCACGGCGGAGACAGTCCCCAGCGGGAGCACCTGGACTCTGAGGCAGTACGCCGATCTATTGCGTAAGCGCGAGCTACGTTACGCCGGCGTGGCAGCCTCCTATGCCATCGGCCTATGCAGCGGCGCCGCTTTCGCCGCCGCCCTGGCCTTGCGCAGCGGCATCACTCGCTTGTTCTAGCCACCGGCCTCGCCGCCCGCCGAGCGCGCAACCTCTCCGCTCGGGTTGCGCAGGAGCAAGCGACCGCCAGCGCTGCCATCCTGGGCTGGCCTCAGATGGCTGTCTCCATCTCGGCCGCCTGTATCGTCGCCCTTACCTGCGCCGCCAGTTCGACGAACTGCGGCGACTCCCGCGTCGCTGCCAGCCTCGGTCGCGCCAGGTCGTCAGCAATCACCTGGCGTACTGTTCCAGGCCTGTGAGACAGGATGACGATACGATCGGAGAGGAAGACAGCTTCATCAATGCTGTGCGTCACCATGAGCACCGTCTTGACTTCGGCAGCATCGCCGTTGCCACTTGCAAGCCACACGCGTTGCAGTTCCTCGTTCATATGTTCACGCGAGAGTGCGTCCAGGCTGGCGAACGGCTCGTCCAGGAGCAGTAAGGCCGGGTTGTGCGCCAAGGCACGGGCGAGCGCTACTCGCTGCTGCATCCCTCCTGATAGCTGGCGCGGATAGGACGTCTCAAAGCCTTCCAGGCCAACCAGAGCCACCAGTTCCCGCACCCGCTCCCGCAAGCGTGCAGAGGGCCAGCGCAGCAACTCCAAAGGCAAGGCGATGTTGCCGTTGACGTTGCGCCAGGGCAACAAGGCTGCGCTCTGGGAAACGTAGCCAACCCCACGCCCTGGATCACCGAGTTCGATGCTGCCAGCACTCGGCTCCGCCAACCCTGCTACCAGGCGCAGCAGAGTCGTCTTGCCGCAGCCCGAAGGACCGACAAGGGACACGAACTCACCCTTGCCTATCTCAAGACTGACTTCCGCCAGCGCCTCCAGCGGCGCGCGAGTAGCGGCGTAGGTATAGGCCAGACCGCGCAGACGCACAGCGAAGCCAGGCAATCACGCCCCCGTCGGCACGAATTGGTTGGTATAGAGAAGCTCCGGTTTCACATCCACCGGAATAAGGCCAGCCTGGCGCATGAAGCCGGCTGCCTGCGCCCATGCCTGCCCGTCCGACATCCCCAGCTTGTCGTTGCGCCACAACTTGATAGAAGCCGCCAGGACGGCTCTCTGCGTGTCGCGGCTCTTCGAGATCTCCGGCACATGTTTCTCCGCCGAGGCCAGAGCAGCGTCGGGGTTGTCCAGAGTGTCACGCAACCCTTCCCAGAAAGCGCGATCAACCTTCCGGACCAGGTCCGCGTTCTTATTGATGGTGCTCTCGTTGGTGACGATACCAGCCGGTGGCAGGTTGATGTAATCCGACACCAGGATCTGGTTCACCTTGTACCCTTCCTGCTCAAGCTGAACCGGCTCGTTCATGTAGTAGCAGATGGCGGCATCCACCTGCCCCGACGTCAGCGCCGCCACCTGGGTGTAGCCGATGTTGCGCAAGGTCACCTGTTCCGGCTTAATCTTGACCGCGTAAAGCAGCGCCAGCCAGCCCACGTAGGAGGCACCGGCGAAAGCCGGCGTACCCACGACCTTGCCGATCAAGTGTTCCGGCTTGGTGATCCCCTTCTCCGCCAACGACACAACCGATACCGGGTATCGGTTGTACCAGTTGAACACATAGACTACGGGCAGCCCCTGGGATCTGGCGAGGATCACCTGTTCACCACTGGCGATGGCGAACTGCAGCTTGCCCGCCCCGAGAAGAGCCATAATGTCCTGCTCAAAGCCGTAGTCGAGCTCCGGCTGAAGGCCCTGAGCAGCAAAAGCACCTTTGTCCATGGCTACATACACGGGTGCGAACTGCACGTTCGGGATGTAACCCATAGCGATCTTCACCTTGACCGAGCCGAGCGCCGGACGGGCGCAGCCGGCCAAGGCCAGGGCTGGCAAACCAGCGAGTAGAGCGCGACGTGATATCCTCACTCTCAGTTCCTCCAGGAAAGAAGATGCCGTTCTAAAGCGAGTACACACAGATAGAGGGCCATGGCCATGACCACCAGCGTCCCCAAGGCCACGAACATGAGCGGAGTGTCGAACAGCCCCTTAGCCAGGTTGACGAGGAACCCGAGGCCCTCCTGGGCGCCGACAAACTCCCCCACCACCGCACCCACGACGGCAAGGGTCACGGACAGACGCAGACCACCGAACAGCACCGGCAGCGCCGATGGTACCTCAATCTTGGCGAATGTATCCCAACGGCTGGCGTGCAGCACCTGCATCAGGTCGAGCAGGTCGCTCGGCGCCGAGCGAAGGCCAACGATGGTCGCGATCAGCATCGGTGAGAAGACGACCAGCGCACACACCAGCACCTTGCTGAGCAGGCCAAAGCCGAACCAAATCACAAGAAGCGGCGCCAGAGCGACGATGGGTACGGACTGCGCCGCCATCAGATAAGGGCTGAGGATGCGTTCGAACCATTCGTTTCGTGCCAGGAGATAACCAGCGGCGACAGCAGCAGCCGAACCCAAGGCCAGCCCGGCAAGCACCTCGAAAAGCGTCACCCGAACATGGCGCAACAGGCTCCCGTCGGCCAACACCTGGAAGGCTTTGTTCAGGACTGCTTCAGGGCCGGGCAGGATGAAGGGCGGGTAATGCCCCAGCGCCACTAGAGCCGACCACAGCCCAAGCAGAGCGATGCCCAGAATCACTGATAGCAGCAGCTGTGCCCTAGCCGACACATTGTGCAGCAGCTTCACAGTTCACCACCAAAAGAAAGAGCCCCGCTTCACCAGCGGGGCTCGGTCCATAGGCCAGCCAAAGTACGACGAACGGCCAACCCTCTTCCATCCGGACTTTACCGTCGGCTCCGGAATTCGCGCTCCAAGCGCGGCACCGGATCAGCGTGAGCTCGCGGGCTTGGCGCACTCTTTGCGCCTTACCGCCGATCGGGATTTGGCTTGCCGCCAGTATCGCCGGCGTCCAGCCTCACCCTGCCCCGAAGGTCAATTCCATTATCCTCCAGGCGCCTGTGCGTGTCAATTCGTACGAGCCCGCACCGGGTCTTGCGGTCGGGACCCAACTCGGTCTACGATGGCGTGTCTGCCTTTCGGCTCAGTCCAGAGGATCTTGGGATGATCTGGACAGTTACGCTCAACCCAGCCATTGACCATGTGTACCTGCTCCGCCAGGGAGCGGACCCAAAGGCGTGTATGGCCGAGGCGTCCGCCCATGTCCCGGCCGGCAAGGGCGTGAACGTCTCACGAGCGCTTGCTACTCTGGGAACGGCCTCGACTGCCGTGGTCCTGGTGAGCCAGGACGAAGCAGCGCAGTACGAGGCAAGTCTCCGGTGCATGCCCGCCGAGCCTCGTTGCCTCGCCCTCCTGCCGTTTGTGCGCCACCACACTACCTTGCTCTGGCAGGATGGCCGCCCTCCTTTGCATGTGCGCGAACCCGGGCCGGTGGCGTCGCCAGAGTCGCTCAGCGCCACCTCTGCTGCGCTCGCCGAGGCGAGAACCGGCGATGATGTGGCGTTCTGCGGCAGCTTGCCTCCCGGCCTCTCGGTTGACGCATATGCCAGTCTGGTCGCCCGCGTACAGAGCCTTGGCGGAAGGGCCTGGCTCGACACAGCGGGACCGGCACTGGCACTGGGCCTGGAAGCGCGCCCCTACGCCGTGAAGGTGAACCGTCAGGAAGCGGCAGACGTGCTGTCAATGGATACAGCCAGCATTGCCGGGGCCAGCCGGGCCGCTGTCGCGCTCCTGGATCGGGTACAACAGTTCGCCGTGGTGACGCTGGGGAAAGATGGCCTCATCCTCGCCAGCCGCTCGGCGCTGGTTTGGGCCCGGGCGCAGCCGCAGCACCTGCTCAATGCTGTGGGAAGTGGAGACGCCGCCTTCGCCGGCTTGCTGTCGGCCTGGCAGGCCGGTGAGAGCGAGTTGGCGATGGCCAGGCTAGCGGCGGTGGCCGCTTCAGCCAGCCTCAATAGCCTGATACCCGCCGCCTTTGCTCCCGCCGATCTGGCGTTCTCGCTTGCCAACTCCCTGGCAACAATGCAATAGTCGTCTCCACATCTCAAGACGGGGTTGGGAAGCGCCGGTTGGGCGCCACGATCAGCCCTTGCGCTGCCGAGGTGCACGCGCCAGAGATGCCTGCATCGGCGACCAGGTGCACTTGCCACTGGCAAATGGCGATGGTAGACTATCGTGTCGCTTGGCACGATTAATGTGAGGAGCGGGGGTTTCTTTCCAAGGTGGAAGCACAGACGACCAGCGGGACGCGCATCGAGCTAGACACACTAAAGCCTGGAGCAGAGGTCAGAGGCAGGATCGTAAAGATCGGCAAGGTAGGAGCCATTCTCAATGTCGGCGGCTTCCCTGCCCTTCTGCACATTTCCGAACTGACCGGGCCCAAAGCCCGCAACGCGCCAGAGTTGCGCGAGGGTGATGAGACCACGGTCTGGGTCAGCGAGGTCGACAGAGACAAGCGCCGGATGTTGGTCACCAGGTTCCGCCCACCCCAGCGTCCCATGGCCTCTTTGCAGGTTGGTGCCATTGTTCACGGAAAGGTCGTGCGGCTCACCAAGTTCGGCGCATTCATAGACATCGGCGCCGAGAAAGATGGGTTGGCACACGTTAGCGAACTCGCTCACACGCGGGTCGCTGATCCCTCCGATGTCCTGTCAGTCGGCGACGAAGTGGACGTCAAGATCCTGTCCATAGATAGCGAGAAGGGCCAGATCAGCCTCAGCCTCAAGGCTGTAGAGCCTGAGCCAGCAGTCGTGGCGCGGCAGGCAGAGGGGTCAGCGCCGCCCTCGCCGATGCAGCATGCTTGGCAGGAGGCGCTAGAGGAGTCCAGCCGGCGCACGCGTCCTCCGAAGAAGCATCGTCGCGAGCGAGAGCGGGGGATGCCGCGCGGCGAAGAGAGAGACGACCTCTTCCTGCGCACAATTCGCTATCGAAGCTAGGCTCAAGGGCAGGCCAGGCGCCTGCCCTTTTCGTATCCTCGAGCCTAAGTCGTCTCAGTTGCGCCGAGCCGAGTCTCCAGTTCGGCGATCGCCTTTGCCAGTTCATCCGTACCGAATGGCTTGGGCAACACCGGTTGGCCCGCCTCGCGCAGGAACTCGCTCGTCTCAGGACTGGCCGTGTCACCGGTGACGAAGATCACGCGCCGCGCCAGTTCTGGCTTGGATTCACGCAGCTTCTGCCAGAACGCCATCCCATTCATGCCGGGCATCTTGATGTCCGAGAAGACGACGTCATACTCGGCAGCGCGAGCCTTGAGCAGAGCCTCCTGACCGCCGGACGCTGCCTCCACGCTGCAGCCACGTTTTGCGAGCAGGCGCTGTAACACCGCCGATACCGCAACCTCATCCTCGACAATTAGCACATGCAGGCCTGCCTTGAGGGGAACAGCTTGCGCCGGCGGTTCCTTCTGCACCTGAACGCGTGTTACCGGTAACTCGATGTGGAACGTGGCTCCCATCCCAGGCTGGCTCTCGCACCAGATGCGCCCGTCATGCCCGCGAACGATGCCGTAGCAAATGGACAGTCCCAGGCCGGTGCCGACGCCCACCTCCTTGGTCGTGAAGAATGGGTCGAAAATGCGCGCCATGACCTCTGGCGGGATGCCGGGGCCATCGTCCGCGATGCTGATCCGGATTGTGTCATTGAGAGCCCTTGTGATCACCCGGATCGTGCCCTGCTGGCGATAGCCCTTTATCGCCTGGTGCGCGTTCATGATGATGTTGATGAAAACCTGCTGAATCTGCGAGGCATCGGCCGCAGTGGGCGGCAGGTCCGGATCCAGTTCCAGTTCGACAGCGACGTTGTCAACGCGCATCTGGTACGTCTGCAGTTCGACCGTCTGTCGCACGATCTCGTTTATGTCTACCATCTGACGCTCGGTCTTCTGGCGTCGGGCGAAGGTGAGCAGGTTGCGGACGATGCGCCGCGAGCGCTCGGCGCATCGCAGGATGTTGTCAATGTCCCTCTGGCACTGCGGGTCGCTCACCTCGCCTCTGAGCAGTTCGGCATAACCCATCACGGCCGTCAACGGGTTGTTCAGTTCGTGGGCCACCCCGCTTACCAGCTCGCCGACAGCGGACAGTTTCTCGGCCTGGACGAGTTGGTCCTGCATTTCCTGCAGCTTACGCATCTCGGCACGCAGATCATCGTAAAGGTCAGCGTTCTCCATGCTGACGCCTATCTGGCCCGCGAGCGTGGCTACGATCTCCAGGTCCTCATGGCTGAACAGGGCATCCTTCAGTTTGCTACCAAGCACCAGTACGGCGCGAAGCGACCCGCGCATAATCACCGGCACCCAGAGCGCCACCCTCTCATCAGCAAGCAGCTGCTCCTCCGACAGGTCCAGCGGCTGGCCGGTCAAGCCGGCAAGAAACGACTCCCGGCGCTGGGGCGCGGCCAGTTCCGCCAACCGCCTCACGACGGTGCTATCCGGGCCCAGGCTCAAGCCAACTGCAAACCCGGAAAGGCTGCCGCTGCTCGCCTCATGCGCCAAAGGGGCGCCGGCCGCCGGGGAACTCAACAAAGCAGCCCCGGTGATGCTCATCCGGCGGCAAAGCAGCCCGACCACCAGGTCGCCAAGCTGCTTGCGGCCGACTGCCTGAGTGAGGTCCCGAGACATCTCAGATACGATTGACTGGTAATCGTAGGACTGGCCGTAGAAGGCGTGTTGCACGACACGCCGTGCCCCACTGATGAGGGTTGCGTTGGCCGCCGCCAGAACCACCCCCCCGACGAGCATACCCGCCCACAGCGCTGCCTCGCCTCCGCCCCGCCAGATGGCTCGCGCTAGCCAAGTCGTGAGCAGGAGCGTCCCGATTATGACAACGCCGCTGATCACGGCGGAGGACACGGCCGGCAATATCCTCTCCAGCCCGCCGAAGCGCCGTCGCGTGATCGCGAAGCCGTGATAGACCGGAAGCACTGCCAGTGAGAGCAGGGCCGCTTCCGCCGGCACCAGCCAATGCCCGAAAACGGCGCGCGGGATGAGGTAGACGAACACGAAGGGCAACAGCGACAGCCCCAGCCCCAAGGCGGAGACGCGGAAAGCGGATCGGCTGATGGCATCCTTGGCCTGGCGGTACGATTGCAGCACGATGAGCAGGCCACCTGTCACCGAAACCAGCAAGGCGACCATTATGGCACGACGCAATCCGGCGTTGAGGAGGGGTAGCAACTGGCTCGGCGGTACAAGGACACAGATGAGGGCCAGGCCGCCACCGAGGACTGCCGATCCGTGCACAACACTCAGCCAGCGTCGCTCACGCCGAGGGACGGGGAAGTTGAGCGCCATAAACAAGAAGGCCGGAACAATCAGCGCCTGACAGACGTAGAACCCCTTTGCCGCCCAGGCCACCTGTAGCCCGCTCACACTGCCCGTGGCGATTGCCGTCGCCAGCAACTGGTAGAAGAGCACGAAGCTCAGACTTGTCCAGGCCTCACGCCTGCCCACCGTGAAGGCGAAGCTGAGAACAGAGAAAAGCAGCGCCAGGCTCAGGTCCAGAAGAGGCAGTGCCAGCTCGCTGCCCGGCATCCGCGTCAGTGTCAGGGGCAGATTCAGCACCTGGCCCTGGCGTTCGACGGCGACCAGTACCGGGCCGGACAGCTTGGTGGGGTAAATGGGGAAGCGAGCCGAGGGCGGCACACCATCAACGGCGACGATATGATCGCCGAGGTGAATCCCGGCCACCTCGGCCGGGCTCCCAGGAACGATCGAGAGCACCTCGTAATCCGGGTAGGCCCATTCAATGCCGTCCCAGGGCGAGGTGATGAGCGTCACTCCTGCCAGCGCTATGGCCGCCAGAGTGGGAAGTAGCAGGAAAAAAACGAGCCGCTCAAGCCATGCGCGCAGCCTATTCGGGTCTACACGAAGCTGCGGCCAATTCACTAATCGGCATCCTGCACGTGGGCGCCGGGCTCAGGCCCGGGCCGGATCAACACTGTCCGCCACGGCCCGCAGCGCCGCCAGGCCGTCATCCGACAACCAGTCTGCCATTCCATCCAGCGCGGCTCTGGCCCGGCGCAACCTGGCGCTGGCCTCGATGCCAAGATAGCGCAAGCAGCCCATACCTTCAAGGAGTTCATAGGTGCGCGCCGCGGCTGTGCCATCCCCGGCCCGGCACGTGCCAAGCCAGTGATTGAGCTCATCGCGGTCTCGGCCTTCAGCGACAGAGAGCCCGTATGCCACGGCCAGCGAACCCGAACCCAGACGCAGGTCGGCAAAGTCCCGGGCCATGACGCCGCTTGCGTCGTCCATGGCCTGCAGAGCCTCACCCAGCAAGCGGCCGAACTCGCCCAGGCCATCCACGACCCGCTTCGGCGCCCTAACCGAAGTGGCGCCCAGCCTGCAAGCCAGGCAAAGCGGCAAACCGGCCTTGGCACTAGCAGCAACCCAAGCCGATTCTAGCGGATCGGCATCTCCTGTCGTCTCCCAGCTGGACTGCTGGCCCTGGGTCACGGCCAATGAAACTGCGGCCACCTCTCTGAGCAGGGCGAGCCGCAGGGTCGGCTCACTGGGCTGCGTAGGCCCCCCCACCATGATCCGCTGAGATGCGAAAAGCAGCGCGACGCCCAGGTTGATGGCAGTCTGCATGGGAACGTCTTCGCCCGCGAAAGAGGCATCGCCATCCTGCACATCATCCAGGATCTTGGCTGCGATGTACAGGCCCAACCATGCCGAGGCCGCCTCGAATGACAGTTGTGTGGGCTGCCCAGCAGCCTGGGCAGCCCATATAGCGAGCATGGCGGGGAAACTGCGACCACAGGCGCGAGCTATCGCTCGTGCCGCCAGCCTGGACAAGGGTTGGCCTCGGTAAGGCGGGTTACTCTCTAGATCCAAGGCCTGATTGAGGCGATTGCCGAGGTCTTCAGGACCCAAGCATCACCCCAGCCTGAATGCCTGGCGCTGGACTACAGCCACTGCTTGTAGGCGTTGGGTGCGAAGTTTGCCCATTGCCCATTGTCGAGGCTCTGCTTCAGAGCATTGCGCTCCTCTGGCGAGAGCTGGAAACGTGCCAAGGTGGTGCCGTCCTGCGTCAGTTCGTCGGTACGTAGTTCGCCCTTGCTGGCTCTGTAAACTACTTTGCTTAGCTCGGTCATCCCTTCCACTCCTGCTGTTCTGGTGAGGCACCCTTGTCCCTTCCCCCGCCATGTCTCACCCTACTCCTGCTGGGATTCCTCGCTAGCCTTCGGTTCCTTGCTGCCCAAGCTACTCTCTGACTTTGCCTCTGCCTCGATCAGGGCCTTCCATTCGTCATGCAAGCCTTCTTCGGTCACACCGTAGTAGTAGTGAGCGGCACCTGCCTCATCAAGCTGCGCCAGGTTGTAGCGCGTCTTACGGCTGCTGCGATAGACGCGGCGCAACCCAAGTTCTCCCTGCCAACGCACCGGCGGTTGCTGCTTGCCGTTCTTCTCGTACTCGCTGATCGCATAGCGCCACAGCCGCCTCGCAGACTCCTTGGTGACGTTCTGCACCAGGCTGCCGTTGCGCAGGTCACGCAGAGTGAAATAGCGCGTGCCCTTGTCCTCACCAACCGAAACCACCTCAACCCCGGTACGCGGCGGGGGCGTGCGGAACGCAGGCGTAACCGACGGTTGCTCCGTCGGCTGCGCCTCCTCAGATTGTCCCTCTTTGGCCCCCTGGGAGATGATATGGATTATCTCCTCGCGCACCGCCAGGCTGGTCTCTGCCTCTTGGCGGATGTAAATCTTGCTGCCTTCAAGCGCATATGGCTTCTGCGGCCCGCTGGGGACAGACAGCCGAAGCACCGGTTTGCCCCTGGTCTTCACAACCGAGATATCAACTTCAACCGGTGGGCTGATCCGCCGCTGAATCTCGGAACGCAGCGTGGCCGCCGTTTCCTCGGGCCGGTCCAGGCCGCGTGCCGGCGCCGAAGCCTTGCTGGTAACGCCAACGTAAATGGTGCCGCCATTAGTGTTCGAAAAAGCTACCACATCGCGCAGTATGGCGTGCAACCGTCCGCCTCGCCGTCCCGCACTCTCATGAAAGGACTGCACAATGCTGGGCCCGGCCTCACGTGCTGCCTGGACGTGGTCATAGGGCTCCTTGGCCGCCCTATACGGCCGGATGCGAGTGAAGTTGCTGCTGGCGAAGACCTCCTTGAGCGCTTCGAAGCTTCGCTCAGGCAGCAAGACCTCGATAGCTCGGCCGCCAACGCCGAATTGGGTGCGGTCGTTAGGATCGTCATCAAGCCTGTGCGCGTCCGAGCCCTGAATACAGTGCATGCGGCGCGGGTATTCCGGCCGCGAACCGTCGAAGAACTGGGCAGTACGCCCATGGCGCGTGCTTTCGAGGTCGGTAACCTCGAGCGCATCCAGGTTGCGATCCTGAGTGAAGGCTATCTTGGTCTGGCCGCCGAACCCGAGGCCCTGCAACGCGACACCGTGACTCGAATTGGCATGCGCTGCAATTACTATGCCACCAGCATCGTGTATCATGCGGTAGGCGGTGAGCACGTCAACCGTGGCCCCCACCTCACCAGTGCCCTGGTCCAGCTCCGCGCTAGGGACACCCATATCAAGCAGCAGGTGCTCGAGGTCGCGAACGGAGGTCTGCGGGGAGAATATGCCCAGGACATGAAAGCCGAATGTGGCCGTGAACTCGAATCCAGGAAGCACCAAGACCTTGCGCATGAGCTGCCGGACGTGCTCCAGTTGCTGCTTCTCGTTAGGAAGCAGCCGGTCGAGGTGCTCGAGCAACTCCAGGTCGCGTATCTCACTTAGAAGTTCAGAATAGCCACGAACCGAGTTATGGTCTGTGAAAGCGATTATGTCGAGCCCTTTCTGGCTCGCCTTCTCGAGGATGTCGAAG
>DAOTVV010000002.1:0-7693 GCA_034436255.1 Anaerolineae bacterium | reverse complement strand
AGATTTTCAGTTGGCACCGCGTCACTTGCTACGGTGACTTTCGCCAGGAACTCATCAAGCTGGCCACCCTATATGGCCTGAAAGTGTATGAGGAGGGCAGATAGACACAGGCTGCCTCGATATCTCTTATGTAGAGTGTAGAGCCGCAGAGACAGCGAAAAGGTGCAGGCAAGTGGTCTCTTAGTCTCGAGCAACCCAGTTAGAACGTCCCGATCAAGAGTAAGCAAACAGGAGTCGCCCATGCAAGAAGGAACCGAGCGTAAGCAACCGCGTGTTATCGTGTTCACCGCGCCCACGTGCGGCTTTTGCCAGGCCACGAAGAATTACCTTCGGCAACGAGGTATCCGCTTCAAGGAAGTAGACGTCTCTCGCGATGAGGCTGCCGTCCGCGATATAGTGCGCCGCACCGGCCAGCAAGGCGTACCCGTGATCTACATCGGTAGCAAGTTTGTAGCCGGCTTTGACCGACCCAAGATTGATAAACTGTTGGGCCTTAAGTAGCCCTGCTGTAATGACGGGTCACATCGAGACTTGGGATTCACAATGGCACCGCTGTATTGATAACGTGATTGAAAGGATGTCGTGCAATGAACATCGAGCCTTTGGGTAACCGTATCCTCGTCAGGGTCTTGGAACAGGATTCGCAGACTCCGAGCGGGATCCTTTTGCCGGACACGGCGCAAGAAAAGCCGCAGAATGGGATAGTAGTGGCCGTTAGCCAGGATGAGGATGCGGAGATCGCTGTGAAAGTTGGGGACAAGGTGCTCTTCGCCAAATACACAGGCACTGAGATCAGGGTGGACGGCATGCCTCATCTTTTGCTGGAAAGCTCTGACATCCTGGCCCGCGTCACCGACTGATCGGGGCACAGGCCGAGATCGAGGAGAGTAGTAAGCCACCGGCGGGTGGCTTGTGGCAAGAACGGGGGTCGCAGCGCGATCGCATGGCTCTTGGGGTTCGGAGCCATGCGATCGCGGACACGTGTCCGGTTGCTGGCAGCGGCGCAATAGGGTGGCAGTGAGAGTGCCAGCTTCCCAGCCCTGCCAGCGCAACGTGGGTGGCCAATGGGGATCTTGGAACAGGAGAATCGCAGCGGCGGTTCAGCCACCTGCTCTTATTTGCGTGATGCGTTCGGGGCTCCGAGCGGTCGAGTAGCTTGACGAGCGCCATTGCACACGGGCAGGGGACCGAAAGGCTGCTGATTTGGGGGAGAGAAATGCCAAGGCGAAGAATCAGTTTGGACTACAGCATGTGTATGCCCGGCAAATGCAGCGGCGGCAACTGTGCTGCCGCTATTGCCTGCCCCTTCCAGGCGCTACAGCAGGCGGGCCCATCACAGATGCCAGTGCTCAACACGGGCCTATGTGCTGGTTGCGCCCGGTGCGCCCCGGCATGCCCGCTTAGGGCAATCCGCGTCGCGTGAAATGAGCTGGCAAGTTCGTCGTTGCTCAGCCGGTGCATGACAGAGTGCTTCCGCAAATAAGGCGGGCACTTTGGATCGCCCAGGACCATATCCTGAACACCGCTCGCGTGCTGCGTAGATCGGCCAGGAAAAGCCCGCCCATGCAGCCCGGAATTGCCGTGGTCGCCGAGGCCTCGTCCGGTGGCTTCAGCGTGGAATACGGAGGATCCTGTACTGGCCGATGGTTGGCGCAGGTTGCCGCCGCCTCTTGTCTTGAGCATATCGGGCTTCCTGAGTAGCGCTTCTTCGATCGCTACATCCCCCGGCCATGCCTTAGGGCATGGGCATAGGCCGACAGACAGCGAGAGGTAGGCGCAGCGAGGGATAGCAATGGGCGATGGGGCCTGCCGCAGGCACATTTTGGGGGAGTCGGGCAATGCAGACAGCCGGTATACTAGACGTGGCAGCGCGCGCCAAAGGATTTCTGGTTCGGCAAAAGCGCAATTACCGTGTGGCAATCAGCCGTCAAGCCATCAGCAGTTTCCTGGGCAACCTGACGGCCCAATACAGCTCGATCTATGTTACCGGCTTGGGCGCCAACCCGGTCCAACTGGGTGGCATCAGTGGCGTGGCTTCTGCCTTCGGCGCGCTGCTTTCTCTTCCGGTGGGATGGCTGGTAGATCGCTACAGCGTCAAGAAACTCTATGTGGCGGGCGTGCTGCTGACGGCTGTAGCTGCTCTCATGTCAGGCCTTGCTCCCACCTGGCAGTTCATTCTCGTGGCAACAATTGTCGCTGTGCCGGCCTCAGGGTTCTTGGGCGCTGGCTGCAGCGTCATTTGTCGGGATTCTGTTTCCAATAGGGACAGGCTAACCGCCCAGAATACGTGCGTGACGCTCGCTTCGCTGAGTGGGCTGCTGGCACCCATGGCGGCGGCCATGCTGATCTCCAGAACCGGCGGCCTCACGACGGAGGGCATACGCCCTCTATACTTTCTTCAATTCCTGGGCTACCTCCTCGTCTTCTATGTCGTCATACGCTGGCTTGAGGAGCCGTCTCACATCCGCAGGTTACACGGTGTCCGAGCGAGCGATTTCGTCAGGGACTTTCGACAGCTTTTCGACACGAGTAGCCCGCTCAAGAGGTGGACGGCTGTAGCGGTGCTGACATCGCTGCCCGCGGCAATGACCGCCCCCTTCGTTCAACTTTACGCCTATGAGTTCAAGGGAGCGAATGCCGCGATTCTAGCAGCGATGACGATGGCCATGATCTTCACGCGTGTGCTCTTTGGCATCCCCCTGGGCCGCATCGCGGACAGGGTTGGGCGCAAACGCCTGATCTACCTGCTCACTCCCCTATGGTATGGCTCCTTCATCATGCTGGTGCTGGCCCAGAGCCCGCTTGCCCTCGTGGGGGCGGCGGCCCTCCAGACCTTTTACAATATCGCTTCAGGGGCTGCCGGAGCCATGGGACTCGAGTTGGTGCCGGCCGAAATGGTCGGTCGCTGGGAAGGGGTACTGGGAGTACTGGGTGGCCTCGTCACCATTCCAGCGCCCATCCTGGGTGGCCTCGTGTATCGGAATTGGAATCCAGCCTACGTTTTCTTGCTGCCGATTGCCGTTGATGCGCTTCTGCGCCTGCCACTTCTTGCTACTATGCCGGAAACACTGCACCGCGACAGCAATACTGGCGAGGACGGCGGCTGATCTTCTCTCAAGCAGGATGCCAACACGGCTTGTCACGTGTCCGGCTGGCTGGTCTCTGACCTCAGAAGCCTCCTTGGCCAAGGTAAGGGAACGCAAATAGACGCGGATGCGCGCTGATAAGGGAGAGAAAGAATCGTTCCTGATCGGCGTTCGCCCGTGTGTATCCGCGTTCTCTTGTCCAGGGCATGAGGCGCGTTTTCATGCCCTGTGGTGCCCAGCGAGCATGGGCTCTTTGGACAAGAACGTGCAAGCGCAACAGTTTGGGCGTAGCCTTTCAGCTTCAGCCAGGCCGGCCATGTCAGGAGGGCCACCGTGGAACGTATAACTGGCAATGTGATGGCGGCCATCGCCGCCGTACTGCTCGTGGTGTTTATCGGGATGTTGGTCTGGCCGATGGTGCCAGCCCCTAGTGCCGGGCAGCTGCAGGTACATCCCGCCGCAGCCAGTGAGCAAAACACAGCCAGGGGCATTGTCGTTGCTGTGCTGGCCCAGGACGCAGGGGCGGGAGAGGAAAGTGGCGGGAGGGCCTATGAGAAAGTGCTCGTGCGCGTTACGACCGGGCAGCGGGCAGGACAGGAGGTGATTATCGAAGAAGGAGCTACTGCGGGGACGCTGGCTGCGACGCCGCTGGTCCGGCAGTTCCGGCCCGGAGATGAGGTATACCTGCAATGGACCCAGGGGCCCCAAGGCGAGAAAGTGCTGATAACCGATTACGTGCGCGACAAGCCGCTTGTCATTGTAGTGATGAGCTTCGTCTGTGCAGTCGTACTGATCGGGTGGCGCAAAGGCCTGCGTTCACTAGTCGGCACTGGCTTGAGCGTGCTGGTAGTTTTTCTTCTCATCGTTCCCCAAATCATCGCCGGGAGAGACCCGCTCGCAGTGTGCATAGTGGGTGCGATCGTCATTGCCACGGCTTCTGCCTATCTAACTTTTGGCTGGAATATCAGGGCGCATGCTGCCTCAGCCGGCATCGTAGCGAGCCTCGTCATCACTGACCTGCTGGCGTCCCAGTTTGTGGACATGACTCATCTTCTGGGCTTGGGCAGCGAGGAAACCGGCTACCTTCTCGCCAATTTCGGGCCAGGCATCGATTTCAGGGGGCTGCTGATGGGCGGTATCATCATCAGCGCCTTGGGTGTGCTTGTGGATGTCTGCATTAGCCAGACCTCGGCCGTGTTCGAGCTGGCTTCGACTGATCCGGACCTGAGTGCCTTAGAACTGTTCCAGCACGGTCTGAATATCGGACGTGACCACATCTCGGCCTCAGTGAATACCCTAGTGCTTGCATACGCTGGGACGGCCCTGCCCCTGTTCATGCTGTTTGCGCTTTACGAGGAGCCATTGATACGCCGCCTGAGCCGCGAGCCGGTGAGTGAGGAGATAGTGCGCTCGCTTGCGGGGTCACTGGGGCTGGTGCTCGCTGTCCCGCTCACGACTCTGATAGCAGCTGGTGCCGCTGCCTGGCAGGTGCAGAGGGAGACAGGCCTGCAGGCCAAGTTGCTTTCTCTGCTGCAGCAACGCAAGCACTGGCAGGTCGGCGACCTGGCGCAAACACTGGGGCAAAGCGACGGCCCTGTAGAGGCGGCATTGGGCGAATTGGCTGAGCGGGGCTACCTCAAGCAGATCCCTGGGACTTGCAGCGGCGACTGCGCCCACTGCGAGTTGCGCCTTGGTTGTCTTGTCAGTTTCGGTGGTAAAGCCTGGAGCCGCTGAGGTTCTGGGGGACCACCAGGGCAACTGGCTGGTCGTCGGCAGGCGAAGGTTTGGCCCCGGGTTGCGCCCGGGGCCAAACCTTCGTCCCTGCTACTGCTCAGGCTTCTCGAGCTCTTGCAGGCGTTTCTGGATGTTGTCGAGCGCCGTCTTGAGCGCCTGTTCCTGGGCTCTGAGCGCCTCTAGCTCCGCCTCAGCCGGCGGGACTGCGGCCGGAGCCTGAGGGGGGACGACGCCCCAGGCCGGGTAGTAACCGGCCCTGGCCCAGCCTGGCAGCCCGGTGGCGTAATACCAGTTGCGCCAACCCCAGCCACCGCCGCGCCCACCGAAGGCGGGGAAGCGCCCGCCCCCGGGGTTGAGATAGCCGGGGACGTTGTAGCCGGCGCAGTAGCCGGCGGCTCGACCCGTCATCGGGCCCATACCCATGGGCCCTGTCCTATCACCGCGTGGCATATCAGCCTCCTAATTAAGGTTCTTGCTGCTCCTCAGATTCTCTCCTGAGGAGCGGGTGCGAATACTCGACAGCGTCAACGGCGCCTGCCCCAGCCGCGACCAAGGCCCAAGCCCACCTGCGGGCGAGCGGCACGGGGCAGACGGCCGGCGAACAAGCGACCCATCAGCCCGGCGAAACCCACCGCCGGCTGAGCCGGATGGTCGGGCAAGCGCACTACACAGTAACCACGGCCGCCGCCCGTCAGCGGCCCCTGGCCCCGCGGCCCGGTGCCATCAAAGCCCGGCATAGAGATCACCTCCTTTCGTGCGTTACCTTTCATCCCAGCCAGCAGGCCACAGCACCAACGCCTCGGCCTGCCTATGCTTGATCCCCCGCATCGGGGAAAGCCTTATCGTACTGCTCCAGGAACTGGTGCAGGACGCGATCGGTCAGGCGAAGCTCGGCCACCCAAGCTCCTAGTTGGGCCTCGCCAGCGGGCGTGATGGTATACACTCTCCGTGGCGGGCCGAAGCTCTGGACACTGTCCCAGGTGGAAAGCACCATCCCTGAGCGCTCCAATCCGTCCAGGCAACGGTAGACTGTGCTTGGATCCACTGAGTACTCAGAGAAGCCCACCCTGGCCAGGCCACTTATCAGTTCATAACCGTAGCTGGGCCCTTGATGCAGGAGCAGGAGCAAGGCTGGCTCCACGAAGCCCCGGATGGGCCTGGGAGTGAGCCCCTCTGCGCCCCTACCGCCGCGCCATCTTCTACCAGGTGGCATCTCTACTTCCCTCTTTGCATCGCGCTACTTGTATTACGCACATAGTATAGTGCGACTAGCACAGCTTGTCAAGTACCTGTTGAGACATGCGATGCCCTTGGTTGCGATGACTCTTGCGAACATTGGCAAGAGGATCAGCTGCGGGTTAGAATGCCGCCGTGGCCAGCCGGGGTGGAGTCCTGCCTGGTGCTGGCCTCAATCTAGCTGGGGGGCACGGTCTATGTGTTCTGGTGAAAGGCTGAGTACGGCGGCGCTCCTGAGAGATGGCGATCTCGACGGCCTCTTGGAGGTGGCAAGGGACTTCCACGGCCACGTGTGTCCCTACGTGGCGCTCGGGCTCAAGGCTTCGCTGGTAAGTGTGCATGCTCCTCCAAGTCGTCGGTTTGGAGTTCTCCTATCATGCGAGCCCGGTGCTCGAAGGCGTGAGCTTCGAGCTCAACGCTGGGGAGCTTGCCGTGATCCTGGGGCCAAACGGGGCCGGCAAGTCCACCGTCTTGCGCTGTCTCAACGGCATGCTGAAACCTCGCAAGGGCGCCGTGTTGCTGGAGGCGGCAAGCGTCGCTACGATGGGCCCACGCCAGCTGTCCAGGGGGGGTCGCCTATGTGCCTCAGGCCAGCCAGGCCAATTTCATGACTGTGTTTGACGCCGTGCTTCTGGGCCGACGGCCCTATTTCGAATGGGGGCCAGCGCCCAGGGACTTCGCGCTGGCGGAGCAAGCGCTGCACCGCGTCCGGCTCGACAACCTGGCTCTCAGGCGGCTGCACGAGCTCAGCGGTGGGGAACTGCAGAAGGTCAACCTCGCCCGGGCGCTGGCACAGGAGCCACGCATCCTGCTTCTCGACGAACCCACCAATAACCTCGACCTCAAGAGCCAGCTCGAGGTGATGGAGCTCATCCATGCCTTCACGCACAAGAAAGGGACGGCTGCGATCGTGACCATGCATGACCTGAACCTGGGCCTGCGCTATGGCGACCGGTTCCTGGTGATGAAGGATGGCGCGGTGTGGGCCAAAGGCGGGCCCGAGGTGATTGACGTGGACCTGATCCGAGAAGTGTACGGCGTGGAGGCTGTGATCGAGGAGGTGCGGGGCCTGCGTATGGTGATCCCGCTCAACCAGGGGCCAGCCCCACTGGAAACGGCCTTGTTGGACCGGTCCTTGCCCCAGCTTGCGGGCTGAGCGGAGATGGTAGCCGGCGAGGCCGGCGACATACGGAGGAAAGGCGGTGGAGTTGATACTGCGGCCCATTGGGATAGTAAGGAGTCGGATCGAGCCCGGCGCGGCTCGCGACGCGACGGAACAGGTTGCCACTTTGCAGATATTGCCCGCCTATACCGAGGGCCTCGATGGCATTGAGCAGTTCTCGCACCTCACCATCGTCTACTGGCTGAACCGCTCGCAATGGAACGGTCGGCTGAAAGTGCACCCCAGGGGCCGCTCCGACCTGCCCCTGACCGGTGTATTCGCGACCAGGTCGCCGGTGCGGCCCAACCCAATCGCTGTCTCAGTGGTCAGGCTGGTCAGCCGGGATGGCAACGAACTGACGGTGGCCGGCCTCGATGCTTTCAATGAGACGCCGATCCTGGACATCAAGCCGTTCGTGTTGGGCCCGGAGCTCCTGGGTGAGGTGCGGGTGCCGGATTGGGCGGGCAGACAGGAG
>DAOTVV010000001.1:0-16028 GCA_034436255.1 Anaerolineae bacterium | reverse complement strand
CGCCTGGCTTTGCTGCGCGACATGTCGGACGTTGGCATTGCCTTCTTCGACGAGCCCACGGTCAACCTGGATGCGGAGAGGCGCGGCAGCCTTGCCGAGCAGATTCGCAATATCCGTGGCTTCGATCAGCTATTCGTGATCAGCCACGACGATTCCCTTGAGGGCGTCACCGACCACGTTATCCACGTGACCAAGGAGAACGGCATCAGCCGGGTGGAGCAAGTCTGAAGCATGCTAAGTCGGCACAAGGCCCATGTTGCACTAGACGCCAAGATGCCCGAACTGCAGGCGGCGTTTCTTGCCGCCCGCCGCGACATAGATCAAGCCATGGCTGCCATCTCCGAGCTTGCACGCCTGAGCGCGTCGGACATCCGCGCTGCTTTGCGCCGGCCCTGGCCCGGAGCGCTGCCAACGCGCGAGTACGAACTCTACCCTGGCCAGATCGTCCCGTTTGCGCCCGCCTTCGCCAATCATGAAGAGGCGCGGGGCTGGGCTATGCGAGTCCTACAGGGCCAGCCGACGTTCGCGGTTGACGGCTCGCAGCTCGAGCCTTTGCCCGATCTGTACCTCCCCGTAGCAGCGGCGCAAGTGGCCTGGTTTCTGAACTACCACGAGGCCGGGCGCCCGCCCGAGAGAGACCTGGCGATCGAGGTCCGCGCTGGCAACGACCTGCGAACAGCCGTTGGCGGCGGCCCCATTGATGTTCTTCGCTTCCAAATGGAAGTCGAGCGCCTCACGGACTTCGTCCGCAACTGCCGGGGTCGCTCCGACCTCGCCGGTCGGCCCGTCCCTGTCTGCTTCTACGATGGCCCACTGGTTGTCTCCTTCGCCAGTCCGTCCGTAGCCGGCCGGCGGGACGTCTACGTTCGTGCCATCTGCGACCTGATCGAGGCTTCGGAGAAAGCGCGCGTGCCAGTGATCGGCTACGTCGCCGACTCAGCCGCTTCGGACTTCCGAGCAATGTTGCAGTCTCTGGGCTTTGTCCATGGCGAAAGCAGCGTCAGCGACGCTGCCCTCATGGCACGGATTCTTCGGAAGTGGGGCGAACGTAGCCCCGCCTACGTCTGTGCCAGGGACGACGAGGTCCTGCGCAGCTATGCTCGCCGAGACGGCACTCCCCTGTGGCACCAGGTGGGTTTCTGCTATCTGCGGACCTCGGCCGATGGCCGCCCTTCGCGCCTTGAGTTCCCACTCTGGATACTCGACGACCCGGAGACGTTTGACCGCACCATTGATGTTGTCCGCGCCGAGTGCATCGTCGGACTCGGCTACCCCTATTGCCTGGAGACGGCCGACCAGACCGCCGTGCTTACCGCCAGGGACCGCCAGGTGTTCGACGACATGATCGCCTATGTGGCGGATGGCTACGGGCTCGACCTTGGCCATACCATCAAGGCACGTAGCAAGCGGCGCCGCCGCCAAGGAGTGTAGCTGTGCGACTGGGCAAGATCGTCGCCTCGGACTCACATCTCCAGTATCGCTGCCAGGTCTACGGCCCCCGCGAAGTGAGCGACGCGCCGCAGCCAGATGACTACGGACTGGGCAATTTCGTCGCCGTTCCGGTCGGCGATAGGCGTGCCCTGGTAGGCATCATAAGCGACACACAACTCCACAACCCGGAGTTCGGCTCTTTCAGCCCTCGCCTCAGCAGCGACGAGGAGTTGGAGATTTTCAGCCCGGACTACCTGGCTGAAACGCGTACGCTCGTGAGCGTCGCTGTCATCGGCTACTTCGACGAAAACGGTCGGCCTCATCAGGATGCCCCGCCGGTGGCGCCTCCTGTCAATACGGACGTGCAGCTCATGACGGACGAGCAATTGCGCTCTTTCCACCAGCCGGGAGATGAAGTCTGCCTCAGCTATCTGCCGTTTCTGATCGCTGCCGCCCGCACGAGCCCGGTGATGATGCAGGCAATCCTCAAGGCCCTGCAGCACTTGCAGGCGGTGTTCGCGGATGGACCGGCCAGTCTGCGCCTGCGCCTGGTAAGACAGAACCTGTCCTGGCAGTTCCGCGTCGCCGGCATGGCCTGAGGGAGCGCTAAGCCATGATTGAGGAACGCTGCGTAGGATTGGCCAAGGGCCCGGGCGAGAAGCCACACCAGTTTACCTTCATCTCGCCTGACCCAGATGACGTCTTGCCCGTCGGCGAGTACGTCTATTACCTGCTTTCCGATGAGTCCGCCTCCAGGCCGGTGATCTGCCGCATTGACGAGCGCCAGGAGGTGCGCAACTATCCCGACACCTTCCTGGCTCACCCTGGCGTCGCTCCCGACGAACTCGCCCGTTTCCTCGGTTACTCCGAGGAGGACGACGAACTCTTCGTTCTTACCGCCAGTGTCCTCGGCTACTACGATCGCGGCTGGGGCGATTTCATCAACCCAAGGAGGCTCCCCCGTGTCGGCAAACCCATTTTCCGAGCGCCGGCCGACCTGCTCAAGTCCGTGCTCAGCCGGCGCGAGCCCGGCTCGCAGGGAGCGGCGGAGATCGGCAGCCTCCTGAGCCGACCACCAGGCGAGGTACCGATCGTCCTCGACGTCAGTCGTTTCACCTCCACACACCTGGCCATAATCGCGGGAACCGGCTCGGGCAAGAGCTACCTGGCAGCTGTTATCGTCGAGGAGATGATGCGGCCGAACAACCGCTCCTGCGTCCTGATCCTCGACCCGCACGGCGAATATGGCTCCCTCCAGGAGATGCCTAACCTTGCGCAGTTCTTCGCCCCTCGCGATGGTGAGCTGGACGAGTATCGCCCCAAGGTGAAGGTGCTGCAGCCCAAGGACGTCAAGGTCGCCTATCGCAGCCTTGAACTGGATGACATTCGCTACCTGCTCGGCAAAGATGTGACTGCCAAGATGTCCTGGGTGCTGGGGCAGGCATTCCGCGCCGCCAGGCACAGGACCCGGGACAACTGGACCCTCGACGACTTGCAGCGTGCCGTTCGGGAGTGGGCTGACAGGGTGAGCAGCAAGCCTGAGAACGGTGGCTCCACAACTGAGATTGACCTAAACGCGCAGCAGACAGCGACCGCGCTCAACTGGCGCCTGGAGAATGCGCTCGGGAAAAGTGAGAGTGCCATCTTCGACGACAGTCGCGACATGGCACTCGCTGAGCTGTTTCAGCCTGGCCAATGCACGGTGCTGCAGCTGAACCAGGTGCCTGAGCGGGAGCAGCAGGTCGTCGTCGCCACCATCCTGCGCCGGCTATACAAGGCCCGCGTCGCCACTGTGGGAGGCAAGGCGGCACCAAACGATCCGGCTTACCTGCCCTACCCAGCCTTCGTAGTGATAGAGGAAGCGCACAACTTCGCACCGGCCTCAGCCGACCTCGTGACTTCCGAACAACTCAAGCGCATCCTCAGCGAGGGTCGCAAGTTCGGCGTGGGTGTTTGCCTCATCAGCCAGCGGCCAGGGCGGCTGGACCCGGATGTGCTCTCGCAGTGCATGACGCAGGTGCTGATGCGCATCAGCAATGAGGTGGACCAAAAGCGCGTAGCGGAGAGTGTCGAGGCGGTGGGGCGGTCGCTTCTTGACGAGCTCCCCGGCTTGTCCAAGGGCCAGGCCATCGTCTCTGGAATGGGTATCAACACGCCCGTCCTGGTGCGTGTACGCCAGCGCTTCACACGCCATGAGGCGCAGGACCCCGACGCGCCGGCACGCTGGCGTGAGCACTTCTCCCAGGTGAACAGCGCCCAGCGCCAGCGAGAACAGGCGCTGGAACACCGCGAACCTCCCGCTACCACAGCTGACCTGTACCGCGAGTTGTTCGGCATTGATCCGGACCAGGAGTGACAGTATGGAATTCTTCGACTGCAACGTGTATTACGGTAAGCCTCCTGTGCCGACTTACCGCATCGCCCCAACCGTGGCCGACCTGCTTGCCGAGATGGATTGGAACGGGATTGGCGAAGCTCTCGTGACGTCGGCGCAGCAGCGTTACGATGACCCCGTGACGGCCAACTCCCAGATACTGCGCGATTGCGCTGGCGCGCCTCGCCTGCATCCTACCTGGGTGATCCTGCCCTGCCAGACTGGTGAGTTCCCGGGGCCCGATGCGCTCGCCACGGCGCTCAGGCAAGCTCAGGTGAAGGCCCTCTGGGCTTTCCCATCGCGCAATAAGTACCTGCTTGACCGCAATACCTTCGGCCCGACACTAGAACTGCTCTCGGATCTGCAGGTACCACTGTTCATATCCCTGACCGATTCCTCCGGTCCCTACAGCGGTTGGGCCCTGATGTCGGCAATCCTGGCGGATTTCCCCCGTCTCACTCTGGTAGCGGCGGACCAGGATTGTTGGGGCCAGGATCGCTTCTTCCGTCCCCTCGTCGAGAAGTACCCGCGCTTCTATTTCGACGTCTATGAGTTCGAACTGGCTCATGGCTACAAGGACTACTGCGACAAGTACGGCCCGGACCGCATGTTGTTCGCATCGGGCTTCCCGGGCATCAACATGGGCGCCCAGATGTTCAATCTGCTCCATGCAGATATCAGGGAAGACTGGAAGGAAGCTATCGCCGGCGGCAACCTCCGCCGGTTGCTGGCGGAGGTGAAACTATGACCTGTGCCCAGGCAGCAAAGACCTCGCTTCTGGTGAACGAGTTCCTTAGAGCTGGCAAAGCCGATGACTGCCCGGTGATTGACGCTCACGCCCACTACGGCCCCTACCAGGGCATCTACTTCCCCAAGCCCGATGGCGCCGGGATGTTGGAGGTTATGGACCGGGCCGGCGTACGCCTATGCATCTCGGCGCCGCACGCGGCGTTGGTCGAGCCACGGCGCGGCAACCCAGTCATCGTCGAAGCCGCCCGCGCTCATCCTGGACGCTTCCTGGCCTATCTTTCGGTCAATCCCAACTACCCGCGTGAATTGGCCGAGGATGTCGCCGGCCTCGACCAGCGCGACCCAAGCATCGTTGGCATCAAGATGCACCCGGGTTGGCACGAGTACCCGCTCAGCGGCCCGAATTACGCCCCCGCCTTTGAGTGGGCTCAGGCCAACCGCTTCCCCATCCTCAGCCACACGTGGGGTCACAGCCCCACCTGTGGCCCACAGGAAGTGCGGAAGGTGGCTGAGCGCTACCCGGATGTGCCTTTCCTCATGGGGCATTCGTGCTTCGGCGAGTTCGAGGAGGCAATCCACCTGGCAGCCACCTTCCCGAACGTGTACCTGGAGTTGACAGCGGCATACCGCGTCAGTGGCTTGATCGAGAGAATGGTGGCGATAGCTGGATCTACCAAAGTGCTCTTCGGCTCGGACCTGCCCTGGTTCGACGAGCATTTTGGCATCGGCTGCATCATCATGTCTCACATCAGCGACGACGATCGCCGCAACATACTCTATCGAAACGCCGAACGCGTCTTCGGCATTGAGCCAGCGAAAGACGCGTGAATACCCTGCCCCAGGCTTCTCAGACACGGCCGCCACGATCGTCGTGCCGCAGGGAGGCCTGGGGCAACAGCAGGGCTGGCGCCTAGAACTCGAACGCGACCATCTGGTGGCCACGCACCTCGGGGACGATCACGGTGGCCACACCCCTGGCGAAGGACTGGTTAAGCCTCTGTCGCTGCGGCACCAGGTACACCTGGCTGGGTTGCCGACCCGTGCGCACCTGCAGGCGCACATCTGGCATGGCGATCACATCCTCGATTATGTCGAGGTCGGGCGTCCGGCGCTCGATCGGGTAGTAGAGCAGGTGAGCAATCAGGCGCTCTTCTTGCCGTAGGAGCGTCACCTGGCCACCGCTCGGCAGCGCCGCCTGCACCACCTGTTCCGGCGCGAGCCGTGCCAGGCATGCCTCGATCAGCTTCCGGTAGATCAGATTCCCGTGCTTGCGGTAGGCCGAGAAGACTGGGCTGGCGATGTAGATGACCTTCCCTCGCTGCGTCACCTCTGGCCATGGGCTGACGTTGGCTGGGGGAGTCTGTCGGTGCGAGGAGAAATGTCTCCAGGTGCGCTCGAAATAGGGCTCTACGATCCGCGCTAACACCTCGGTCCCCGGCAAGGGTGAGACGAGGCTAGCCTCCTCATACATGACATGATCCATTTCAGGGAGGCCGAGCTCTGGGCAGGCCTGGAAGTAGTGGCTGCTGTAGGCGGGTCTGCCGGCGTATTCAGCCCCTACGAGGTCGCCGAGGACAAAGCCGCCATCCGTCAGGCCGCTGCTGCCAGAGATCAGCAGGCCTCCTCCGTTCGCGACATACGTCCTGAGCTTGGCGGCCAGCTCCTCGCCGACTGGCATCCTGTCCGGCAGGATCAGGACCTCGTAGTCGCCGAATTCGGCCTCCTCGTCCACCAGTTGAAACTGACGCTGGCATTCAAGCAGTGCGCGCGTGGCGCCCTCTTCCGGCGTCAGGTCCGCGTGCCGCTCCCAGCCCTCGACTGTGATGAGCACGCCGACCTCCTTCACTGGCTTGGCGCCAATGCACCAGGGCTCCTTGGCCTCTACCGAGGCATAGACAGCCCCGATGCGCTCGTAGGCAGCTTGTTCCAATCTCCCACGCGGGTGCATCTGGTCACCGATCGAGCACTTGCCGCCGGTGGCTAGCATGCTGAACACCTCATACTCCAGGGCCGCCTGGTTCTTGAGGCCGCCGAAATCCGCCCACGACTTGTGGAAGCGGGCCGTCATCCCGAGGAAATCGCTGCCTAGGGTTTGGAAGTAGCGCGAATACATCGGGTAGTGGAGATACCCCCAGCCACCCGAGGGCAGAGACTCGATTTCGACGTGGCTCTCACATCCGAGTTCGGCTCGCATTCCGGATTCGCGGTCACGCGCGAGCCGCAGGCGGCTGTTGTAGAAGATGGGCAAGCCAGGACGGCGTGCGTGCACTGCCTCGGTGAGCCTCGCCATGGCCCGTCGGGCCACGGCATTGGCATAGCGTCGCTGCTGATCCGGGTTGGTCGGGTCCAGACCCTCCGCTACCATCCCATCGAGGCAGTACTTGCAGAGGCACCCAGGCTCCACCTGCATGATGATGTCGAAAAACAGGCCGTCAGCCTCGTAGTTGCTCACCACTTCTTCCGCCAACGCCGCGACGTAATCCATGTAGGGGCTGTTCATGCAGAGCCACTTCCAGTTAGTGAATGTGGAAGTGAAAGGCGGCGTGACCCCGGCCACGCCGGTTGGGCTCACCTGCAGCCATTCCGGATGCTCATGGGCCGTATATTCGTCCCAGACGACGGTGATATAGACTGGCGTGCGGATGCCGCTCCTGTGGCACGCCTCGATCATCTCGCCAAGCAGGTCTCGCTTCAGGCCAGGATGCACGGGCCCGATCCTGGACGGATAGTAGCACATGCCATGGTGGCAGCGGGCGAACACGGTAACCGAGTTAACATGCGCCGCCTTCAGAGTCGTGGCGAAAGTGTCCGGGTCGAAATCTGCACCCACATCAGGGATTAGTGGCGAAGTGTGGAAATCAAGGTGCACTTGGCGAAATGCGAGGTCCACCATCACTCAATCTCCTTGACCGAGATGTCAGCCTTATAGCATCACACGGTAGCAGGCTCAAACTCTCGGCAAGAAAGAGCGCCGGGCGGTCCTGTAACCGACCCGGCGCTGTGCCGACCGAAACGACATTCGTCAGTGCAATTTCGCACCGCAGTTGTTACAGAACTTCGCGTCGGGGGCGTTCTCAGCTCCGCAGTTCGGGCACTTTACCTTGCCAAGAGGGGCGCCGCAGTTGTTGCAGAACTTCGCCGAAGCCGGGTTCTCGGCACCACAGCTGGGGCACTTCACCATTGCTGACGCAGCCGCCGGCGCCTGCTGGGGGGCTGGCTGCGCTTGACCGGCGCGCATTGCCTCAGCCAATTGGCCGGCGATCGTGGCCCCAAGACCCAGCCCGGCGCCTATGCCGACCCCGCCAGCCAGGGCACCACCACCGCCGCCCGGCTGTGCTGCGGCATCGCCGATGGCCCGGGCCGCCTTGAACTGCAGATACGCCTGCATGTTCCCGATGGCCCCCATGGCGGCGCGCTCGTCAATCGCCTTAGCCGTCTCCTCCGTCGGCGTGATCGAGCCGACATAGAACGCCTTGAGTGCCAGTCCAAGGGCTTTGAAGTCGTCGGCCAGCCGAGCTCGGATCCCGGCCCCAATCTCATCGAACAGCGAAGGCAGGTCGAAAACCGACGTGGTGACTTCGCCAAGCACATCGGTGAGCCGGCTGATGATCATACCGCGCAAGTAGTCCTCGATCTGCGGCGTTGCCATCAACCCCTGGGTGCCTACGATCTTGTTGACGAATAGCTGCGGATCCGACACGGCCATGGCGTAGTTGCCGAAGGCGCGCAGGCGCACCAAGCCAAGCTCCTTGTCACGTAGCGGAATCGGGTTCTCGGTGCCCCACTTTTGATTGATGAAGTCGCGCAGGCTGACGAAATACACCTCGGCGGTGAATGGAGTGCGCCCTCCAAATGGGATGTTCACCAGCCTCGCCAGCAGGGGGATGTTATTGGTCGAGATCGTGTGCCGCCCAGCTCCGAAGACGTCCAGAGCTTTGCCGTCGCGGAAGAACACGGCGGCCTGGCTGGTGCGCACTATCAGTTGCGACCCAAGGCGGAAATCCCCTGAGCCCGTCTCAGGAATCCGATGTACCAGCTCATTGCCGGCCTCATCCACGTACTCGATGACGTCAAATACCCTGGCCATTGTCCCCTCCAGTCTTCTCACTCTCAAACGACACGGACATGCCTACTGTGCAGCCGGTAGGCCGCTATCGGATGCTGTGCCTCCTCCCTGGGCCAGGCGCAGAATGACCTCGCGCCGCTCCTCCCAGTGCCTCGAGAGGCCGGCGATTGCCTCCATCAAGCTGCTTGTGGCAGCCTTCACCGCCGCCTCCTCCACGCCAGCAGCGCTAAGCGCATCAACCGCCGCTGAGACCGCCGGCAGATCAGCCATCAGGCTTGCGTCGTGGTTAACCATCGCCTCGAGTTCGGGCTGTTGCACCTTAATCGGGTCGAAGAGGCCGGCATAGCCATAGGAGGCGGTGCGCACAGTGTCGGCCAGGGTTTGCAGCCTGCGAGCAGCAGTCTCGACCTGACTGATGAGCCGGATCCCGCCGCCGTCAACCATGGCCCGCTCGATCTCGAGCAACCGGTCCGCCTCGCGCTGAATAGCCTGGACGAGCCGGTCGCGCACCAGCTTGTCGGCTTCCCGAGCCGTCTCTCGCTCCTTGTAGCCACGGTAACCCGGGATCTGGCTGGCCAGCCGCTCCAGGCCACCCATGGCTCCTCTGATCCGATCCTGCATGTCCATCTTGGCGCTCCTCTACTGCTTCGCTCTCTCGAGAGAGCTAGCCGTGCAGGAAGATCTCGCTGCCACAGTAAGGGCAGTGGACGACCCCCTTTCCAGCCAACTCCAGCTTGCCGCCGCAGTTCGGGCAGCGGTCCGAGGGCATATCTGCTACCTGACGGCTATACAGCATACCCTTTTCCCAGTTCACATAGCCCGTGAACAGCCCCTTGCCGACAAGATCGTAGATATACTGGCGCACGACCTCGCGCGTAGTACGGAGTTCGAGCACCGCCGAAGGTATGTCCAGTTGGCCTCGCGTCTGCACCATGTTGAGCAAGAGACGCTCCCGCTCCGCTTCCGCCATCTGGGCCTCTTCCTGACGCCCTCGCAGGAACAAGAACAGGCCCACGCCGGCGAGTGGGAGCGTTCCGAAGATGAAGGCCGCCCCAACCCCAAGCACAGGAGCGGCGAGGTCCTCGTACCTGTGGCTGGCCACGCCGGCACCCACCCACAGCACCACCACCAGCAGCAGCCCCAGACCTGCCGCCAACAAGATGAGCCCGAGCACACGCCCAGTGTTCTTCATTGCCGTCCTCCCGCCTTCTACCTGAACCCAGATCCACCGCCGCCACCACCGCCGCCGCTGAAGCCGCCGCCACCACCGCTCCAGCCGCCCGACCCTGAGCTCCCCGAACTGCTTGGCCGGCTCGTAAGCGTATGTGAGGCCGAGTTCAGCATTGAGATGAGCCCGTCGCTCATGCCCTGCAGAGAACCAGCCAGGCTGTTACTCATCCCTTGCAGCGATGGCATGCTCGCACCGGCACCCGCTTGAGAAGGTCCCGCAAGCGAAGCCGGGCGGACCGTTGCCTGGCCAGTGCCGGGCCCATAGTAACCCGGGCCGCCAAGTATGACAGGCGGATACGGCTGGTACCACATGGGCGCGGGAGCCTGCACGCGCGAGAACTTATTGATGAAATCGCGCTGCAGGTTGAAAGCGATAGCATAGGGCAGGTAACGCTCGAACAGGTCGGCTTTCTCCTGTAGATTGGTGTAGCGGTCAATGCTCTCCAGATAGCGCTTGAATGCCCGCCACTTTGCATTCTCAAGCGCCCCCGCTTCCGTCCTTCTCGCCATGCCGCCGCTGACTATGGCAAGGGCAACGAATACGACACCTGCCGACAGGGGCAGGCAGATCGCATAGCCAGAGTACTCCGAAAGCAACGAAGCCAAACCCATGAGGCCACAGACACTGACCACCAGACCAGCGATGCTCAGGCCCAGCCAGGTCTTGCGCGTCTTCTCCGGGTTGGCATAGAAAAAGCCACGTTTCGTGATCTCGTCGTACATCGCCGCCGAGATCTTTGGGATGGCGCTGTAGAACTTGTTCCTCAGCTGCGAGAGCCGGCGCTCGGACTGGCCCTCAAACAGACTCGCAAGCAGCAGTTTCTCGAAAGGCAGCTTGGCGACGCTCGGATCCTGGAGCCGATAGATGAAGTCCTTGGAACCACCGAAGATACCGAGCAGACCTTTGTCCTCGACCTCCTCCATCGAGAGCGCCCCTCGCCGAGCCAGGTCAACAATTGTTGCCAGGATGTCCCGCACGTCCACCTTCTCATCCACAAGCGTCCCGGCCAGCCCGGGCGGCAGATCGGACGGCGGCTCGGTGATGTACTCCGCGACGACGCCGACTGGCTTGTCGCGACCGCGGACGTACCATAGCGCAATGACCCCTGCCAGGCCACCAAACAGCAGCAACAGCGAGCCACCCAATGAGCCCAGCCCCACAATTGGCCCCCAGCGCTGCAAGCGTTCCTGTTTGGCGTCATCGGCCGCTTGCCAGGCGGGGGGCTCGGCGCTTACCAGCCCGTGCGGAAACTGCACACGTAAAGTGACCTTGGTTTGCGCCGGATAGTCGGTCACTGTCGCCTGCACGGTGCTAGGGTCCATCTGTTGAATGGCAACCGTGCCCGGATCAGCCGCCAGTTTCAACTGGTCCGCCGGGACGGCAGCCGGCAGGTGCACAGTGATGGTGCCACTGTTGATGGTTCCTGGCCGGTCGCCGGCGTAGAAATCCCAATAGAACTGGTCTCCAGCCGGGTAGATGCGCAGTCCACCGACGACGCGGTACTTCAGGGTGAAAGTGCGCTCACCCGTGCTGGTGTAGGGGAACCACCAGTTAACTGTAAACATGCTGCCCACTGAGTACTCATAAGTATAGGGGTTCCCTGCTGAGACCAGGCTGTATTGGCGGTCACCCTCCCACACCTGGACGTCCCGAACGTCCATCACACGAGCCATGCTGAATTCATAATAGCCCTGGTGGAAGCTGCCCGAGTCCGGCACGAGCGACATGACTACAGTGAACAGCATGTCGCTGTTGGGCAGGATCTGCACGTCGTAATCGTATCGGCCCCAGTGAAACGACTTGCTATCGTCGGCGGTTGCTGGCGTCACCAGGCCAGCGGTGAGCAGCGCAATGAGGGCCAGACATACTACAACCAGGGCAACCGGTCCCGGCGTCTGGCGCCGGCTTCCGCTCACCCGCTTCTGCAAGCTCAGCATCGCTCTCCTCCTCCCTCAGGATGCCCAGGGATTTTCGACACTATCGCACTCCCGGCTCCAGCATAGCACAACCGAGCGTCCCTTTCACCTGCATCCGCAGCATCCGCCAACGGTGACACTAGCCAAGAGTCACCACCTACCGCTTAACGATCGAAGGCGGCAGGCTGTTCGCCTGCCGCCCTTGCTGACAATCGCCTCCCATCCCGATCGCGATGAGGAAGAAGAGCTAACGCTTGGTGTACTGTGGCGCCTTCCGTGCTCTCTTCAGCCCAGGCTTCTTCCGTTCCTTCTCTCGCGGGTCACGGGTGAGAAAACCGCCCTTCTTCAGCACTCCACGCAGATCCGGGTCAAGTGAGACCAGAGCGCGAGCGATGCCCTGGCGCACCGCACCTGATTGGCCGGTGATCCCGCCCCCCTCAACCTTGACCACCACGTCCACTGTATCGCGCAGGCCAGCGGCGACCAGGGGTTCCGTCAACGCAACGACGTCGCTTTCACGAGGGAAGTACTCCTCGACAGGCTTCTCGTTAATCACGATACGCCCCTGCCCCTGGTAAACACGCACGCGAGCGCTGGATGTCTTGCGCCTTCCGGCACCGTAGCTATAAGTCTGACCAGCCATTCACATCCCTCCCTTTGCGCGGTCGAAACACACAGCCGTCACAGCTCAAGTGGCTCAGGCTTCTGGGCCTGATGCGGATGGCTGTCGCCGCTGTAAACCTTCAGCTTCCTGAGCATGCGCTTGCCCATCTGGTTCTTGGGTAACATCCCTTTCACGGCCGCGACGAGAACTCGCTCCGGATGCCGCTTCAGTTGATCGCGCAACGTGATGCTGCGCAAACCGCCCGGGTGTTGCGTATGATGGAAGTAGACCTTCTGGTCCATCTTCTTGCCGGTGACGACAATCTTGTCTGCATTCGTGACAATCACGAACCCGCCACCATCCATCGATGGCGTGAAAGTGGGCTTATCTTTGCCCCTCAGGACAACGGCGATCTGTGTTGCCAAGCGGCCCAGAGTCTTGCCAGTGGCGTCAACAACGAACCATTTCCTCTCAATATCCTCTGGGGTGGGCGTATAGGTCTTCACGTCTGGACTCCTCACGGTTCTATCATCTTGCCTAGGGCTTCGCCCCAGCGGCGGCTAGCGGCTCACAACTCCACCATAGACCGAGCCCTCTGCCCAGTCTCTGGCGGTCATAAGCCACCGCCTCAAGCGTCAGGCCCTTCGCCGGTGCAGCAGCGCTGACCGGCTCCTGGAAACCGGTGCACAGCGCTTCCCACAGACCGCCAGCAGGCTTCTTGCCCCGTCCGACGTCTATGAGCGCACCGGTCAGCATCCGCACCATCCGCCTCAGGAAAGCATCAGCCTCAGCGGTTATCATGATGCTATCGCCTGCGCGGCATACCTCCAAACGAACCAGCTCGCGGATTGTGTTGTCGCCCTGCGGCGCCCTACCGAAAGCCCTGAAATCATGTCGGCCCACCAACATCGCGGCCGCCTGGCTCATTGCAGCTACATCAAGCTCATCAGGCACATGGTAAGCCGACCGCTCCAGCAGAGCACACCGCTGCTTCCTGTTAAGGATCGTGTAACGGTACCTTCGCCTGACGGCCCACCGCCGCGGCTCAAAATCATCCGGGGCTGGCCACACCTCTCGCACCGACACATCCCGCGCCATGATCCCATTGAGCGCGCTCGCCAGCCTGTCAGTCTCCAGGCCTCGCTCCAGATGAAAAGCCGCTACCTGGCCCCTCGCGTGAACTCCTCTGTCGGTCCGCCCTGCCATGTCTACCGTCAACAAGGCGCCCGTCAGAGCCTGCAGGGCGCGCTGGATCTCACCCTGCACAGTGCGGCCCCGGGCCTGAATCTGTGAGCCCTGGAAGCCACTGCCGTCATACTCAACAACCGCGAGATAGCGCGGCATCCTGACGAGTGGCCACGACCTTACTCGACGAGCTCAATGAACACCATCTCCGAGCTATCCCCCGGGCGCTTGCCCAAGCGGAGGATGCGCGTGTATCCACCGGCGCGCTGAGCGTACCGCTGAGCCAGGGCCTGATCAGCGAACAGCTTCTTCGCCACGTTCTCGTCCGTGAGCATCGAGGAGACTCGGCGCCGGGCGCTCAGGTCTCCGCGCTTAGCCAGGGTCACGATGCGCTCGGCGTCCGAGCGAATGGCCTTAGCCTTGGCTTCCGTGGTGCGGATGCGCTCGTGCCGGAACAACTCTGTCAGCAGAATCCTGAATAGGGCGCGCCTCTGATCCTTGTCCCGGCTCAGTTGCCGCCCGCCTACTCGATGCCTCATCTGCGCTACTCCACGTCATGGGGATCCGCGTCTGCAACGGTCCCCAGGTCTGCGTCATTCTCTTGTTTCAGGATGTCCTCAGGCCGAAAACCCTCAGGGGGCGGGTAGAGACCCCTTTCAGCCAGCTTCTCCTTGAGTTCATCCAAGGACTTGTGCCCGAAATTGCGTATGTCGAGCAGTTCTTGCTCGTTGGTCACTAACTTAGCCAGCACTTGGCCGATGGTAGCGATTCCGGCCCGCTTCAAGCAATTGTAGGCCCGCACATTGAGGTTTAGCGCCTCGATCGGCGTATCAACAGAAGCCAAGGCTGCCGTAGCTTCAGCGGACGGCTCCGGCTCGGGCACGGTCACCTCTATCGTCTCGGCCGTTGCAATTAGCTGGAAATGCTCGACAAGCATCGCAGCAGCCTGGCCGAGCGCTTTCTCGGGCGAAATCGTGCCGTCGGTCCAGACCTCCATGATCAGGCTGTCGAAGTCAGTGGTAGAGCCAACGCGCACCCGCTCCACTGAATAGTTGCAGCGCCGAATGGGGCTGAAGATCGCGTCCAGCGGGATCTCGCCCAGTGGCAGCGAACCCCTCTCCTCTGAAGGCGAGTAACCCTTGCCTGTAGCAATACTGACCTCGAGCTCAAACTCAGGTTCATCCGAGTCCAAAGTGACCAAGTGCTGCTCCGGGTTCACCACCTCGACGCCGGCCGGGGTCTCCAGGTCGCCCGCGGTCACCTCAGCCGGCCCGCGCAGGCGCAGGTGGACCCGGGCCGAGTCCGTACCCTCCATGCGAAAGCGTGCCTGCTTGAGGTTCAGCATCAAGGCTGTCATGTCCTCACGGGCGCCAGGGATCGGCGAGAATTCATGCTGGACGCCAGTCACCCGCATTGCCGTCGCCGCCGCCCCGGTGAGCGACGACAACAGCACACGCCGCAAGGCGTTGCCTAGTGTCACGCCATAGCCCGACTCTAGAGGGCTGATGACAAAGCGCCCGTACTGCCTGGAGACAGCAGTGGCTTCTATCTTCGGGAACACTTTCTCTACCAAGTGACAAACCCTCCCGGGCCGCAACCACCAACCTTCAAAACGGGCCTCAGATTACCGGCTGTAGAACTCGACGATCAACTGCTCGTTGAGTGGCACCTGAATGTCCGTACGTGCCGGCACCGCCAGCACCTTAACGGTCATCAGGTCCGGGTTTACATCGAGCCAATTCGGCACCTGAACGTTGGCGCCGCTCTCCTGGATGATCTTCAGTCCTTCCAGGCTCCGATGGGACTCGACAGCCGCTATCACATCACCCGGCTTCGTCAGATAAGACGGGATATTGACTTTGTGGCCATTGACCTGGTAGTGCCCGTAGCGCACGAGTTGACGCGCCTCGGCACGGGACCGAGCGAGCCCGGCGCGATACAGTACGTTATCTATGCGCCGTTCCAGAATGGATAGCAGGTTCTCGCCGGTTCTTCCCTTCTCGCGCGAGGCCTCGGCGAAATAGCGACGGAACTGGCGCTCGAGCACGCCGTAGAGGCGCCGGGCCCGCTGCTTTTCGCGCATCTGCAGCGCGTAGTCGGATTCGGTGCGGCGCTTGAACTGAGTCGTCTTGCCGTGGGCGCCCGGTGCGTACGGCCGGCGCTCGACGGCGCACTTATTGCTGAAGCACCGTTCGCCTTTGAGGAAGAGCTTCTGGCCTTCCCGCCGGCATAGCCTGCAAACTGGGTCTGTATATCTACCCATTACCCCTCCATAAATCGGTGATGCTCACCACCACCCGGGCCTAGATGCGCCGCTTCTTTGGCGGCCGGCAGCCGTTGTGCGGGATAGGCGTGATATCTGAGAGCGAACGCACGACAACATTAGAAGCCTGGAACGTGCGCACTGCTGCTTCACGGCCAGGGCCGGGCCCTGTCACCAAGACGTCCAATTCGCGCATGCCGTGCTCTTC